>ONSV01000085.1 GCA_900320585.1 uncultured Prevotellaceae bacterium
AGTCTGGAGTTAGTTGTAGGGACGCAGCATGCTGCGTCCGCCCGAAGATTGCTCAGAAAGAATGTCTCTAAAGCAGTAATTATTTTAATCCATGCCGCTGGCGGACGCAGCATGCTGCGTCCCTACAGCGAACAATGGCCCATTAACCTCGCCAGAGGAATGCTATCAGCCTGTCTTCGGAAAGGTTCCCAAAATCTCAAATCTCAAACCTCAAACCTCAAACCAATCCCATGCTTCCCACAACCCTTAAATCAGAAATGCAGGATGTGCTTCAGAACAACATCCTCCCGTTTTGGATGAACCGCATGACCGACCATGAGAATGGCGGGTTCTACGGACGTATCGATGGCCATGAGGTCCTGCATCCCGAGGCAGAGAAAGGCGCTATCCTCAATGCCCGAATCCTATGGTCGTTCTCCGCGGCCTACCGCGTCCTCGGCAACCCCGAATATCTCGAGATGGCCACAAGGGCAGAGCAATACCTCATCGACCATTTCATCGACCCGGAGTATGGTGGTGTCTATTGGAGCCTCGATTGCAAGGGACAGCCCCTCGATACGAAGAAGCAGTTCTATGCCATCGGCTTCGCCATCTATGGCTTGTCGGAGTATGTCCGTGCCACGGGCGACAGAGAGGCTCTCGACTATGCCCTCCAACTCTATGAGTGCATCGAGGAGTATGCCCTTGACCATGAGCACAATGGCTATATCGAGGCTTGCACGCGCGAGTGGGGCGAGATTGCCGACATGCGTCTCTCCGAACTCGACGCCAACTATCCCAAGTCGCAGAACACCCATCTGCATATCATCGAACCGTACACCAACCTCTATCGTTGTCTGTGCGAGCTCAACGATGCCCAGTCGTGCAATTACGTGCCATCGCTCGGCGCCGTGCTGCCCGTGGATGTTGCCGTGCCATTCGAGATGGTATGCAGGATAAAGGCATCTCTCCGCAATCTCATCCATATTTTCACCGAACGTATCCTCAATCCGGAGACCCATCACCTCGACCTGTTTTTCGACATGGACTGGACGAGGGGAGCCGGACATCTTGAGAGTTATGGCCACGACATCGAGTGCTCATGGCTCTTGCACGAGGCCGCCCTCGTCTTGGGCGACAAGGATGTGCTCCGACGGGTAGAGCCGGTGGTGAGGATGGTGGCCAAGGCCAGCGAGAAGGGGTTGCGCCCTGATGGCTCCATGATTCACGAGGCCAATCTCGACACCGGACATGTAGACGATGACCTGCATTGGTGGGTACAGGCCGAGAATGTGGTGGGATGGTACAACATCTACCAGCATTTTGGTGACAAGGATGCACTGGAGAAGGCCGTTAAGTGCTGGGAGTATATCAAGACCCAACTTATCGATTGGGATAACGGAGAGTGGCATTGGAGCCGCCACCCCGACGGCACCCTCAACCTCACCGACGACAAGGCCGGTTTCTGGAAGTGTCCCTACCACAACTCCCGCATGTGCCTCGAAATCATCGAAAGGTTATAAAACCTACAACCGCTTCATGGGTCATGGAGACGGACTTCCGACCAAGGATTGGGTAGATGTTCCTGTCTCTATGACCCATGGATGTATTTTGGTGTGAAGAAAAGTCTTCTTCCTCTTGCTTTTGTGGCGGATTATCACTAATTTTGAGCGCATTATATCCATTCAGGATGTTGCACGCCAACCATGCGAACACTTTTTTCCATGCTCCTGTCAGTCGTCCTGGTGATGACCCCCACAAAAATCAATGTTATGAACGACATCCATGCTTCTTACCCTACCATCCGGCCGGCCATGCAGGCAGGACGGTTCTATGAGGCCGACGCCACGCTCCTCAGCCGTGAGGTGGACAGCCTCCTCGCCCGACATGCCATACAGGGCGGATACCACAACGTGGCGGCCCTCATCGTGCCCCATGCGGGATATTATTTCTCGGGCAACGTGGCGGCTACTGCTTTTGCCACCCTCGACCCGAAACGCCGTTACAAACGGGTGTTCCTCATCGGTCCCAGCCACTACGAATGGCTTAACGGGGCTTCGGTGAACACGGGTGACGACGCCTACGAGACTCCACTGGGAAGGGTGTGGGTGGACCGTGAGACGGGCAACAGCTTGTGCGACGCCGACAGCGTGTTTGCCTATAACCCCAATGCACACGACCGTGAGCACTGCTTGGAGGTGCAGTTGCCTTTCCTCCAGCGGCAGATGGCCGAGGTGCCTCCCATCGTGCCCATCATCGTGAGTACCAACAGCGAGGCGAAGTTGCGGAGGATAGCTTATGCGCTGCAACCCTATTTCAACGACGACAACCTATTCGTGATCAGCAGCGACTTCTCGCACTACCCGTCGTATCAGGATGCCGTAGAGGTGGACGGCCGTACACGCAAGGCCATAGAGAGCCGCAACGTGGAGCAGTTCATCTCGGTGCTGGAGAGCAATGCCCGTAGCGGGAAGCATAACCTGGCCACGAGCGCGTGCGGCGAGTATGCCATCATCACGCTGATGCTCATGATGGGGAGGAACGAGGTGGTGAACCATCTGCTCTACCAGAACTCCGGCGATGTGGAGCATGGCGACAAGAACCGCGTTGTGGGATACCATGCCTTTGCCATCTACCGCAACAAGCCTGCTAAAGGTGATGTGGGGCACGATGCGGGTTTCTCCCTTACCGACGACGAGAAGAATACGTTGAAGGCCATCGCATGGAAGAGCTTGCGGTCGGCATTCCACGGCGACTCCACCATGCCCAGGGTGGAGAGCGACAGGCTGCGCGAACGGTGTGGGGCCTTCGTCACGCTGACGAAACGGGGACAGCTCCGAGGATGCATCGGTCACTTCGGCGAGGACACCCCTTTGTATGAGATGGTCTACAGAATGGCGCGTGCTGCTGCTTTCGACGACCCGCGGTTCAATGAGGTCAGGGAGGAGGAACTCGATGACATCGACATTGAGATTTCCGTGCTCACCCCCATGCGGCGCATCCACAGCCTGGACGAGTTTATACTGCACCGTCATGGACTCTATATCCGAAAAGGATACCACAGCGGCACGTTCCTGCCGCAGGTGGCCGACGAGGTGAACTGGACGAAAGAGGAGTTCGTGGGGCATTGCTCACGCGACAAGGCCGGCCTGGGATGGGATGGTTGGCGCGACGCGGAGTTGTATGTCTACGAGGCCATCGTGTTCTAAAAAAACTACGGAATGTGCTGATGATACTGAAAAATTCAGTCTTCTCAGATTTTTCCGTAGTCAAAATCAATCAGTATTATCCGTTGTTAAATCAGTATCCTCAATGTTGGGAACCAGGGAGTGTAGATATTACCAAAAATTGACCGGCGATATGGTGGAATGCCAACTTTGTCCGCACCACTGCCATATCGCCTCAGGGAAGACGGGGCGCTGCCGTAGTCGCCGCAATGAAGGAGGACAGCTCGTGAGCGATGCCTATGCCCATCCATGTGCCCTGGCCATCGACCCTGTGGAGAAAAAGCCACTCTACCATTTCCATCCGGGCACACAATGCCTGTCCATTGCCTGCACGGGGTGCAACTTCAGGTGCCTCAACTGTCAGAACCATGAAATCTCGCAGGCGGCACCACACGAAGTAAGGTCCACCACCCTGACACCCGACGAGGTGGTTAGCCTCTGCGAAGAACACCGCTGTCCGGGCATCGCCTATACCTATACCGAGCCGCTTACCTATCTGGAGTATGTGTCCGACATGGCACGCTTGGCGCATGAGCGGGGACTGTGGAACATCCTCGTCACGGCTGGATATGTGTGTCGGGAACCGCTGGGCGACTTGCTGCCGTTCCTCGACGCGGCTAACATCGACATCAAGGCTTTCAGCGACGAGCATTACAAGAAGGTGTGTGGCGGCCGTCTGCAACCGGTACTCGACACCATCCTTGCCATGCGCGATGCCGGGGTATGGATAGAACTCACCAACCTCATTATTCCTGGGGTGAACGACGATATGGACATGATTCGAGAAATGTGCCAGTGGATGACCGGCCATCAGCTGCACGACGTGCCGCTGCACCTGAGCCGTTTCTTCCCCCACTATCGCATGAGGCATCTGCCTCCTACACCCGTAAAGACACTGCGACAGGCCAAGGCCATCGCGATGGATAGTGGCCTCAGGCATGTGTACCTTGGGAATGTGTGAGCATCCCCTGAGCAATTTGATTGAGATTAACCACTGAAGCTCAGAACTTCAGCCCAATAAAGAACAGATTCCCGGTGTCGGCTTTTGTCAGTTCATGCTCGCCGGCCTCAAGTCCCACGGTGAGGATACCTTGGGGAGTGGAAACGCTCGTGTCGGTGGTTCCAGTCTTTTTCACACCATCCACCTTGATGGTGTACTTTGTGTCGGTGCTGCCGAAGACGAGCGTCATGGTCATGGCTTTCTCGAGCGTGAATTTCACCGATGTCGACGACTCCAGTTTCAGACACCAGCTGAGCGTCTGGCCGTTCACCACTGCCGTACCCTTGCTGTTGGAGTAGTTGCCAGTGATGTCGAACAGGTTGCTCGATGGCGCGCCACCCGTGAACGTGCATTCCACGTCGGCCTCTATCGTCGTGCCGCCAGTTTCGCCGCCACCGCCTTCTCCCGAACCGCCACCGCCGATGGTCTCGCCACCGAAGATGCCGACGAGCGACGACTTGTAGTTGTCGAGAAGGGCACCCAGCACGCTGTCGTAGGCGGAGTCGTCGTTGTCGCTGCCTACGTTGTCGCTGAAGGTGTAGACGATGTCGCCGTGGTTCATGCGTCCCGCACCAAGCCAGCCTGTCACGATGCCGGGCACGTCGGCTGCTGCGTCAGGAGTGTAGGCATACATCAGCGTGGCGTCGGTGTCGAAATTGTCGTAGGCATGGCCGCCCGCCACGGTCACCTCGGTAGCAGGCACCTGCTCGTCGCGTGTTCGTGTCTCATAGGCATCGTAGCCGGTAGAGGCAGGAGCCTCCTGGGTGTAGTATCTGAAGTTCTTCGCCGTGCGGTCGAAGTGGTTTCCAAAGGCCTTGACCATGCCGCCGTCCTCACCGCTGAAGGTGCCGCTGCCTAGGGCGTCGGTGCCTTGCCGCGAACTGAGAATGGGCTTCTTGGTGTTGAGGAAGAAGTTGTTCTCCACAAAAACGCTGGAGCCGGTGGTGGCGCCCACGCCATATTTGGCCACGTTGTCGAAGTAGTTGTTCCACACATGCACGCTCATCGTGCGCACGCGGGGATGGCGTGAGTCACTGTGGTCGAACCAGTTGTGGTCGTAGCTGATGTAGTTGGGACCGGTCTCGCTCTTCATGCCAAACATGTTGGTCTTGCCCGTGTCCCAGTAGTGGCAGTGGCTCACCGTGATGTATTTCGAGTCGGCCTTCACGTCGATGGCACCGTCGCCTTTCACATGGTCGCCACCGCCGTTCGGACCATAGAACACGTCGAGGTGGTGAATCCAGATGTGGGCATTGTAGGTGTCGAGCGACAGACCGTCGTCCATGCAGCGGATGATGGCGAAGTTGCGGAACTCCACGCCCTTGCTATTGCGCACGAGGAAGCCGAAGCCGCGGATGGCGGCATCCTGGCCTATGCCCTCGATGGTGATGTTCATCTCGCTGTAGGCATTCCTGCCCTTCAACTGGATGCCCTCCTCCGAACTGCCGATAGCGTCGAGGTCGTCTTTCTCCACCAACCCGATGATGCGGATGGCCAGCGGAGTGGTATCGTAGCCTTTCTCGTAGGCGCTGAGGATGGCCTGGAGACCCTTGCAGGTGGTGACGGCACCCTTGCTGCTGGTCTTCACATCGCAACTGACGGTCTTGGCGGTGTTCTTCGTCACGTAGAGCACCTTGGCGTCGGTCTTCAGCGTGCCGTCGTCGTTGTAGGCACCCACGCCGCTGTAGTCCTTGTGGGCGAAGCCGGCGCGGCTGTAGGCACTCACGCCTATCTGCTCGGCGGTGCTGGCAAGGCTCTCGTCCTCGGTGTCGTTGATGATGGGCACCACCTTGAAGGCGTAGTCGCTGGCGGCACGGAGCCCCACCATGTCGGCACGGCCGTAGCTGCCGTAATCGCGCACGAGCATCGGGTCGATTCTTGTATACTGGTCATACTGTCCGCCCTTCACGTATACGGCATACGACTCTGCCCCTTCGTAGGGAGTCCACTGCACGTAGGCCGACTCAAGCCATCCTCGGGCCATGGTGATGTCCACTCCGTGGTTGGTGATTACGGGTTCCTCACCTGTGGTGCCTTTGGCAAAAGAGATGTTGCTCACCGTACCGTAGTAGACATCGGGACGGCCCGATTTCGGCGTGATGGTCACCACCGACCTGTCCTTGCTCACGTCTACCGACTGCAGGGTGGCGGTGTTGTAGACTTTCATCTCACCGTTGTGGAGCCGAACCAGCATCTGGCTGGCACTGGGGTCTCGGGCCACGGCATGGTTGATGGTGTCCTCGTAGAGGGTGGCAGTTTGGCCGGGAGTAATCTGGGCTTGTGCGCTCAGGCACGCCAGAATGAAGGCCATCACGAATATGGTCAGTGGGATATTTCTTTTCATGGTGTGATTGATGATGAGGTGGGGTTAGTGGTTCACCACAAGTTTCTTGCCATTCACGATATAGATGCCTTTCGGCAAATGGCTGTTGTCCGTTCCTATCTGCTGTCCGTGCAGGTTGTAGATAGTCGTGACGGGAGATTCTTCGTCGATCAGTGAGGTCACGAGACCGGTATCCTCGCCATCGATGGTGAAAGTGGTGGCGGTGCCGGCATCGGTAGCGCACGACAGGTAGGCGCAAAGGGCCCTCACGGTGCTCCCTGGCGCAAGCATGGTCACTTGGCTGTCGTTGCCCAGGTCATAGGCATGGCCTGTGGGGATGACGGCATCGAGTGTGCCCACGAAAGCATAGGGCGCAACGGTGGCTGTCGCTCCCTCGGCGTAGTGGCTCAGCTCGGCGGCATCGAGCGAGAAGGCATTCACGTCATGGGTGGGGTAGAGGATATAGGGCATGTCGGCCGTCATCTCAGAGGTGGTGGCGAAGTTGATGTGGGTAGCGCCCACACTCTCCAAGGTGGCCACTCTCGTTCCTTCGCCAAAGATGGTGGCGATGTCGGGAGCAGTCAGTCCGAAGGGCAGGCAGATGGTTTGCCATGTGCCTGCCTTCAACTCGCGGTTCACCATCACGGCCACCGTGCGGTTGCCAAAAGTCTTGATGGTCTCGGAATTATGGAATCCGGGGGCGTCACTCAGCACGGCCACATAGCTCAGGGCGATGTTCACGTCGTCCATGGGGGCAGTCAGCATGGTGCCGTCATCATAGGTCAGGGTCACGTTGTCGCCATCGAAGGTGATGGTGGTGGCAAACTGTCCCGTCACGGTGCCTTTCACCGTGACCGTTTCTTTGGAGTCGGCCCGGGCAACAAGGGCAAACAGTGCCGACAGAAAGGATAAAAACAGAATTTTACGCATGGAGAATACCCTTGGTTATACACCTGTCCCAGGGTCGCCGCCTTCAGGATCGTCAATGGGCAGACTCGGGTCGCCAGTGTCAGTAGACCCTCCATAGAGGATAATGCGGATGATTTCGGTCACGTCGCTCATGTTGATGTAACCATCGTTGTTGGTGTCGGCACCGGCGAAAACGAAATCCTCGGATGGCTTGTTCAGGAGATAGTTGATGACCACAGTCACGTCGCTCATGTTGATGTAACCATCGTTGTTGGCATCGCCTTTAAGCACTTTCGTAGAAATACGGGAGATGTCGGAATTGACTTCCTGTCCCATCACGACTTGGGATGTGAGGCCCATGAAAAAGGCAAGCATAAAGACGCGGATATGGAGAAGTGCACGGTTGTTCATGGTCGCATAGTTTTGTAACTTACAAAGTTAAGGCTTTTTTCCGAAGGATACGTCCGAAAATGGCTAAATTAACAATTTTTAGTGCCTCGCCCTCCATTTCATAAAAGAAAAATATTCACGCTTTTTTTGGATATGTCGCGGCATCACTATTACTATGGACTCACCGAAGTTACTGTCATTCGGAAATGAAAAGAAAAGCAAGCTTTCCTTTTGCGTTTCTCTCATTTATTCGTAACTTTGCATCAAATATCGAATAAAAGTGAGAATTCTGCGACCATATCATATCTTTGTCTTCATCGCCTGCCTCTTCCTATCTGCCTGTGCCAGCCATAGGGATGCCGTGCCGGAAACCTTCCCTTTCCATTTCAACGACAACAACCCGCATCAGTTGGCTGCGGCCAAGAAATATGGCATCGAACCCTTGGAGACCAGAGACGATCTGAGGCGTGTGAAACGTCACCTCAAGCATATCGAGGAATGCAAATACTACACCATCGACCCGCTCACCCACTCGGTGCCCTATCTCACATCCGATGCCGCGAAACTGCTGAAGGATATCGGGAAGAATTTCCAGAAGTCGATGCGGAAGCACAAGATGGGGGAGTATAAGATCATCGTCACCTCGGTGCTGCGGACAAAGGCCGACGTGAAAAGCCTGATGAAGGTGAACAGCAATGCCGTGCCCAATTCGGCACATTGCCACGCCACTACCTTCGATCTCTCTTACCGCAGGTTCAAGTACCTGGGTGGGAAGAAAGCCTCGCAGGCCCAGATGAAATACCTGCTCGGCGAGGTGGTCGACAAACTGAGAAACCGCAACAGATGCTACGTGAGATACGAGACCAAGCAAACCTGCCTGCACATCACCGTGACACCATGACGATTCACAGGCTATTGTCTGAACTCCTGAACTCCTGAATTCCTGAACTTCTGAACTCCTGATTAACAACTATATCAATGCCGTTATGAAACATCTACTCTCTATCACTATGACGCTCCTCGGGGCAATGCTCCTCGGGATGGCCGCTCCGGCTCATGCCCAGGGCAAAGTGGTACCCATGAAATATAAGACCGACTATTTCATCAGCCAGCAACTTTACCGCAACGGTAATCAACTGACCAATCTCTCTCTTAGTCTTGAGTGGCCCGAATATATCTCGGGGTCGAATGCTTTGGCACTGCAAAACCATCTTTGCTCGACGCTTTTCGGCAACAATGCCGCCTCGGCCTCGGAAGGACTTGAACTGTTCACCAAGAGTCTCGGACAGAAAATCGACGTCAATCCCGATGAGGAGGGGCTGCAACGTCAGTATGTGAAACTGTTGGTTCACCAATTAGGAGGAGAGAAAGACCGCTACATTTCGTTCTGCACGCTGTATATCAAGAGAGACGGCAACAGCTTTCTTCCCGAGGAACGGAAACAGACGCTCTTCACCTATGACATCGTCAACGATAAAGTGCTCACCGCAAAGGACATACTGTCGTATTTGGCTTATAACCTTATGCGGGGAGACCTCATGGATGAACTAGCCCATTACAATTCCTACTTCCATGTGTACTACCAGTTCCCCGACCAGGTTTGTCTGATACCCCAAGGGCTGGTGTTCAACATTCTTAATTCGGGGGAAGGAGAAGGGTACGACCAATTGGCTGTACTGCCCATGCAAAACTCCAAAAAGTATATGAAAAGAGGGGTGAAAAAAATGGCGGAGAAAGGAATGGTGAAAGATGTGGAAGGACTGGTCGCATCAAAGCAGATCGTCTCCCCGGCCAACATCGTCGATACGACAATGGTTTACGATGTGGTGGATGAGATGCCGGAGTTTAGCGGTGGCATGAAGGATATCGCCGAATTCCTGACCCGTGTGGTGAAATATCCTGAATACGAGGAGCTGAGAGGCGTCCAAGGAAGGGTGGTGGTGTCGTTCATCGTCGAGCGCGATGGGTCGGTGTCCACGCCATCGGTCATCTCGCCCGTGTCGCCTGGCCTCGACCGCGAGTCGGTGAATGCCGTATTGTCCATGCCGAAATGGAAACCTGGCAGGCACAATGGCGTTAATGTGCGCACGCGAATGAACGTGCCCGTGAGTTTCAAGCTCAAAACAGACAAATAGTTGCCACACCAATACGCCAATAAGAGTCTTTGGCGACATGGTCTAACTCCCAATTATCCCAACTATCATGCTTTACATCATCAGGAACAACAAACAATATGGGCCTTACGACGAGAACGTCGTGGCCGAATATGTGAACCAGGGCTCTGTGGTGGAGCACGACGTGGCCAGAGATGCCGACTCAGGCGAGACGGCCACCGTGGCCTTCTTCCTCAGAAGGAAAGGAATAAAGACCTATGTGAGGCATGACGGAGGGGTGCTGAAGCAATTGCGGAAAATCGGGAGCGACCTCATTGTGCCCAAGGAGAGCCTCGTCAACAGGGAGTGGATGCAGGACAAGCGATTGCTCGTCCTCGCCATCGTAGGGCTCTTTCCATCATTCATGCTTCTCATCCCAATGCCCGAGATAGGGGTGTTCTACATCATGGCACTCTATTTCTCGGCTATCTGGGGACTCTTCTTCTACTATTTCTTCAAGACATCACAGGTCACCCTGCGCACTACCATCACCGTGTTCTTCCTCACCCATATCTTCGTGTTCGTGGTGTGGGACATCTTCGGACTGGTCAGGTTCAATCCATTCTACGCCCTCACCGAGGCGCCTTTCCCCATCGACCTGCTGGGTTTCGTCTTCGGCGTGGGACTCACTGAGGAACTGGCCAAGATGGTGCCGCTCTTCATCATTCTCAGTAGAGCCAAGGAACCGCTCGTACCCCGTACATTGGTGTTCTACGGACTCATGGCGGGTATCGCTTTCGGCGTGTTCGAGGGCGTGCAATACCAAACTACCGTGAACACGCAGCTCGACTACACCTCGGCGTTCTACGGCAACATCGCCAGGCTCACCAGTCTGCCTTTCCTCCACGCCATCTGGTGTGGTATTGCGGGCTATTTCCTCGCCTTCGCCAATCTTTACCCACGCTACCGGCATGCCCTCTATTTCCTGGCCGTGGCCATTCCGGCCCTGCTCCATGGTCTCTACGACACGTTCTGCCAGGGTTCCATCATGCTGGCCATCCTCATCTCGTTTGTTGGCGTGTTCCTGCTCATGACCTACCTGAAACGGAGCGGCGACTACCAGACCAGACTGAAAAGATAAGTCGCCGCAAGGCGTGGTTGACGCATGTCAAGAAAAACATATCCAACGACTATCTTTACCCAAATTCTTTGGCTGTGTGCCCACACAGTGCTAATTTTGCAGTGTAAAAACAAAAACAAGGATTTAAAATATAAAGATTATGGATATGTTTCTGATGGCCGTTCGCTTCCTCGGAACCGTGGCCGAAATCAAAGAGAAAACCCACAAGATTTTTGGGTAATCAGCACTTCGCAAGATAACTCCCTACAGGCGGAACGAAGATGGACAACTCATTCTCACCACCTGGGATAAGGAGAAAGCATAGGATTGTTTTTCATAAGATTAATGGTTGACAGACGACAACAGGTGTGAATTCATCTTGTTGTCGTTTTTTTATGATTTTTTTACGGTGCGCCCACTTGCGAAAGCGCGGATTTATTATTATCTTTGTGCCGTGGGTGCGTGTCTGTCGCTATCTGTGGATAATTCACGCTCACGCCTTATGATTAAACTAATCTTTTGTTATGAACGACCAGCAAATGAAGTCCATTTCTGTGGAAGACCTCCTCAGAAGCGGCAATATATCACGACGAACCTATAATATCCTCGTCAAGGCACGGCTGCGCACGCTTTTCGACT
>ONSV01000065.1 GCA_900320585.1 uncultured Prevotellaceae bacterium
AAAATCCACCTCTTCTGGTTGGGCATCGGCACCGACGACTTCCTCTATGGCACAGGGCGCGACTACATGGAGTTCCTCGACAAGAAGGGCATCCGCACGGTGAAGGTGTTCACCAACGACAAGTTCGGACATACCTGGATGAACGCGAAGTTCTTCCTCGACAAGACCTTCCGTCTGCTCTTCAATCCCGAGGCTTCGGAGAAAGCCATGAGCCAGGGCACGCCAGCCCCCGCCGCCATGGGCAAGGAAGAGCCGTTCACTCCCGGCGTGATGGCCCGCCTGTTCCCGCGCCCCATCATCTCGCCCGAATTCGGCGAGAACAACATTACCTTCCGCATGAAGGCTCCCGAGGTACAGCAGGTGTCGCTGTCGATGGAGGGCTTTGCTCCTTTCCCCATGACTAGGGATAGCGACGGCGTGTGGAGCGTGACGATAGAAGACAAGGCGGCAGAGGTATACAAATACTGCTTCCTCGTCGACGGCGCCAAGGTGGCCGACCCCAGCAACATGTACCTGTCGCCCGACAAGGGATTCAAGTACAGCGTCTGCAACAACCCCTACAACGCCTATAGCCTCACCACGATGGGCAATATCAGCCATGGCCGTGTGGCTTACGATCTCAACCGCATGATTGGATGCTATCTGCCCGACACCGACTGGAAGAACATCAAGAACGTCGTCCTCCTCCGCTCTGGTGCCGACGACACCATCGAGAGCTGGTTCAAGGTGGGTGGGGCCGATGCCATTGCCGACAAGCTGATTGCCGAAGGGAAGACTGCCCCTTGTCTGATCCTGACAGGTGTCGACAATGCCAAAGACCTGCAACTGGGCAAGAACGTGAAGGTGCACAGCCTCCAGGCCGCAGACTATTCCACCTGGAGAGAGCGCCGCGAGGCTTTGGCCGGTTTGCTGAGGAAACTCAAGTAAGGCCAGCTTGTTCAGTTCTCCGTATTTTTGATACCAAATCTTACAGACTAAAAACAATATGAAGAAACTATTGATGATCATTTTCGCCGGCCTGCTGCTCACTGCACCGGCGTTCGCCCAGCAGAAGAGCGCTGCCCGTTTCAACCACTACGAGTGGGATTTCGGCCGTATAGAGGCTGTCGACGGGGCCGTCTGCCACACCTTCACCTTCCGCAACATCTCGAAGACGCCTGTCGTCATCGCACGCACCATACCCTCGTGCGAGTGCATACAGGCCATCTGCCCCGACAAGGCCATCGCACCGGGGTCCGAGGGCAAGGTGATGGTGGTCCTCGCTCCTGCCACCCAGCAGGGGAAGACCAACCGCAGCGTGGAACTGGTAGACAACTTCGGCAACACGCTCGGCTCTCTGACGGTGAAAGCCGATGTGAGCCATGCCGCCGTGGCCTCTCCCGGCCACCGCTATCCCTACCTCGACACCAACCTCTCTAACGAGGAGCGCGTCGAGAACCTCATCTCGCTGCTCACCCCAGAGGAGAAAGTGGGACTGATGATGAACAAGTCGATATCCATCGACCGCCTCGGCATCCCCTCCTACAACTGGTGGAGCGAGGCTTGCCACGGCGTGCGCCAGGGAGGCTACACCGTTTATCCCCAGCCCATCGGTATGGCCGCCTCGTTCGACTCGAAACTCTTCTACGATGTGTTCAGCACGGTTTCCGACGAGGCCCGCGCCAACTGGAACCGCTCCAATCACGACGTGTTCAATGTGCCCATGGGGGCCATCTACTATCCTGGCAACCCCGAACTCACCTTCTGGTGCCCCAATGTGAACATCTTCCGCGACCCGCGGTGGGGCAGGGGACAGGAGACCTGCGGCGAGGACCCCTATATGAATGCCGTACTGGGCGTGCAGACGGTGCTCGGTATGCAGGGCAACGACCCCAAATACTTCAAGACCCATGCCTGCGCCAAGCACTATGCCGTGCATAGCGGTCCGGAACCATTGCGCCACAGGTACAACGCATCGGTGTCGATGCGCGACCTCTGGGAGACCTACCTGCCTGCTTTCAAGGCATTGGTGAAGAAAGGCAACGTGCGCGAGGTGATGTGTGCCTACAACCGCTACGAGGGCGTGCCCTGCTGCACCAGCGACCGCTTGCTGGTGGATATCCTGCGTCGCAAGTGGGGCTACGAAGCCATTGTGCTCACCGACTGCGATGCCATCAACAACTTCTACAACAGAGGACAGCATGAGACTCATCCCGACCCGCTCTCGGCCTCTGTCGACGCCGTGCTCAATGGCACCGACCTCGAGTGTGGCAAGGTGTTCATGGTGCTCACCGAGGCGCTACAGAAGGGTCTCATCAAGGAGTCGACGCTCGACTTCCACCTGCGCAAGACGCTCCTTGGACGCTTCGAGCTGGGAATGTTCGACCCCGCCGGGATGCTGCCCTGGGCCAACCTGAAGCCTGAGGTTATCAGCAGCGAGTCAAACGATGCCCTCGCCACCCAGGCAGCCCGGGAGTCGATGGTGCTGCTCAAGAACGGAGGCGCTCTGCCGCTGTCGAAGCAGTTGCGCACCATCGCCGTCGTAGGCCCGAATGCCGACGACACCTCGATGCTCAACGGAAACTATGGCGGCACGCCCACCGAGGCGCACACCCACTCGCTCCTCGAGGGCATCAAGGCTGCCGTGCCCGGTGCACGTGTCATCTACCATAAGGCTTGCGAACTGGCCGACGAGTATGCCACGGTGCATCACCTGCAGGATTTCAACGATGGCAAGGGTGTCTTCGTGGAGTTCTACAACAATAAGAATCTTGAGGGAGACCCCGTGAAGACCGACTACTACAACGAGCTCAACTTCTCTACCTTCGGCGCTTGGGGATTTGCCGAGGGCGTCGACAAAGACAACCTCTCGGTGCGCGTCTCCGGCCAATACAAGGCCACTTTCACCGGCGAGATGAAATACACACTCATGACCGACAATGGCTATGTGCTCAAGGTGAATGGCGAGGTGGTAGAGGAAGCCAAGCCCGGTGGACAAAGGGGTGGCTTCTTCCGTAGGAATGTGGAATACAAATCGTTCGACGTGAAGCAGGGCGAGACCTACGACGTGGTCATCGAATACAAGCGCGGCAACGGCAACTTCGCCATGCTCAGGGGTGATATCTGCGAACGTAACCTCGTGGAATACAGTGCCCTTGCCAATGAGGTGAAGGGCGCCGACGCCATCATCGTCATCGGCGGCATCTCCGCACAGATGGAGGGCGAGGGTGGCGACAAGGCCGACATCGAACTGCCCAGGGTGCAGCAGCGCCTTATCGAGGCCATGCACGGCACGGGCAAGCCCGTCGTCTACGTCAACTGCTCGGGCTCGGCCATCGCCTTTGCCTCCATCGAGAAGCAGTGCGACGCCATCCTCCAGGCATGGTATCCCGGACAGGGTGGTGCCAAGGCGCTTGCCGAGGTGCTCTTCGGCGACTACAATCCCAGTGGCAAACTGCCCGTGACGTTCTATGCCTCCAACAACGACCTGCCCGACTTCCTCGACTATAGCATGGACAACCGCACCTATCGCTATTTCCGTGGCACACCGCTCTATGCCTTTGGCTATGGACTGTCGTACACGTCGTTCGCTTATGGCAAGGGAAAACTGTCGAAGAAGTCGATGAAAACCAATGGCTCCGTCACCATTACCGTGCCGGTGACCAATACCGGAAACCGTGCCGGTGAGGAGATCGTAGAGGTCTACGTCAAGGCGCTCGACTATCCTGAGGCTCCCATCAAGTCGCTCAAGGGATTCCAGCGCCTCAGCCTCTCACCTGGCGAGACGGGCAAGGCCGTTATCACGCTCGACGGCGAGGCCTTCGAGTATTACGACGCTTCCATCGACGAGCTCTCCACACGCCGTGGACGCTATCAGATCCTCTATGGTTCGTCATCGCTCGACAAAGACCTCCAAACTCTTGACTTCGTGGTGAAATAACCTCAGCATCCATTGCGAAAAAATATGGCGTTTCCAATAAGGGAGACGCCATATTTGTCATTGGTATCTTCATATAGCGTGATCCCCAATCCGTTACCAAATAATACCAAACAAAAATCGGGGTTTTTGTTTGGTATTCCGCTCACCTTGCACTATCTTTTTCACTACGTGATGAAGATAGGCTTCGGTTCGGGAATACAAACAAAAATCGGGGTTTTTGTTTGGTATTCCGCTCACCTTGCACTATCTTTGTCCCCAAGTATGAAACTCCTTGGAAATATCATTTGGCTCGTATTCGGCGGCATAGAGATCGCCCTCGAGTATGTCATAGGCAGTCTGGCGATGATGATCACCATTATCGGCATCCCCTTCGGACTGCAGTCGCTGAAACTGGGAATGCTTGCCTTGTGGCCCTTTGGCTCAAGAGTCGTGAAGAAACCCACCAGCGGATGCCTTAACACCTTGATGAACATCATCTGGTTCTTTGTGGGTGGCGTATGGATCTGGCTCACCCATCTTTTCTTTGGCGTACTGCTTTATATCACTATCCTCGGTATCCCCTTCGGCAAGCAACATTTCAAGATGGCCCATCTGGCCTTGACGCCGTTTGGGAGGGTTCCTCACAGGCAATAGTCCCAGCTGTTCGCTGTGGCATAAAAAAGCAAAGCAAGAACAGTGTCTTGCTTTGCTCTATATGCATTCCGGTCTATACTCTTAGGCTTTCTGCCTTAATTCCCCTGTGCCAACAAAGAGTATCCCATCTCCTTGATTTCCTTGCCGTACTTGGCGGTAATCTCCATTTCCGTCTTTTTCAGGCTTCCAATCTCGTTGTCGATGCTCTTCATCTTGTGCTCCAGACAAAGCACCTCGGAGAGTCCTTGGGGAGCAGAGTAGCCCATGCCGGGAACCATGCCGTAGTCTTTGTTGCGCCTGTTCTTTGCCTTGTTGAGTTGGGCGGAAAGTTTTTCCATCTTCTTTTCCAACTTCACTTTCTTCCCATCAATCTTCTCAAGTTGCTTCATTGCGTTCTGCACTTCCTTCAGATGGGCGGTGTTAGCTTCCTTACCCTTCTGTATTTGGTCAACCTGGGCGATAATTGTGGAATGACAGCAGAGACTGCTTGTCTTAATCTGGTCATTTGCACAGAAATAGCCTGTTCCTAATACTACTAATGTTGTGACCATGAAGGCGGTGATGTCCTTCTTCTTGTCCTGGAAAAAATTATTCTTTTTCATAATCTTTATTTTTTTGTTATTATTATTTTTTTGCTCATTTTGTCTGATTGACATTGCAAAGATATGCCCGCTTTTTTGTGTTTCCAACAATCCTCGCCTTTTTCTCCGTTTCTTATTCAGACAATCAGACAATAATGCGACAAATCGAGGAAAGCACCCCAAATCTTGTCGCAAAACCATGTTTTTTGGCCGCAAAACTATGATTTTTGCTTAAAATTGGGGAAAATCTTTATTTTTTGATGAATGAAACATAAAAAATTGAGAAGCATAATTTGTCAAGAGGGCCATGCCATCAATGTTCACAATAATATAAAATAGGTGTCTTGACAATGGAAAACTGCAAAAAAACAACTTTATGCTTGGATGGTGGGGCTTTAATCCTTATATTTGCAAAAAGTGGCAACTTGTTGCATTTAGCCACTTGAGAATACTAATCAAACAACACCACTGACCATGAAACGCCAACACTTTTACATCCTCACATGTTTATGCGTCTTCTTGCTGATGCCTATAGACGGTTGGGCACAGAAGAAAGGTAAAAAAGGTTCGGCCACAACAGCCACGCCAACGGTGAAGTTCAATGCTTTCGACCCCTTCGACAAAGTCAATGACCAGACGAAGGGCACACCTTGGGAAAAAACCGAAGCTCATCCACTCGACTTGTTGCCAGGGATAAAAGCTGCCATTCCAGAACCATTACCCCATGTCTCGCAAATGTCGCAGATATCCTATAATATGGCTGTCTCGCAGGCCTTTGAGTCACTTAGGCTGGTATACGGGGAGATGACCGAGGAGCAGGCCAAGGCCCTGAATGAGGTGTGGGCTCCTCTTTACAATTACCCGGCGCAGAATGTGATCGACTACCTCAATAAACTCAATCCTCTTCTGAGCCAGTTTCTGGTGGCAAGAGAAAACTGGATGCACACCGCATATTTCATCGACCAATTGGAACTTGACATGGCCTATGCCGTAGATATGGACAACGAGGAGGGATTCAAGCAAATCTATTTTGAATACTGCCTCTACGTAAATGCACAAAAACAGTTTGCCCAGGCCATGATAATACTTGCCAACAAGATCGATGAGTTAGGCGACCCACCCAGCCCATTTGAGGAGATGAGAAGGGCAAGAGCTCGTTACAACGAGGTCTTTCCCAAGAAGAAAAAACTCAAGGGAGAGTTGGGTGACTGCTGGATAGGTACGCGTGAGATGCCCAACTCGGCCACGGCCGGACTGGGACCACTTACCGAGCCCCTTATGCGTTACCTTTTCACGGCTATGACCGACCAAGGTGAGATGTATTTTGCCATCCAGCTCATTGAGGCGGGTACCACAGTGAAGCCGGATACGGATTCCGATCCCGCGGCGCTATATAATATCAGGGTGTGCCAAGTGGAATGCCAGCCTGTGGAGGGCCAGAAACCCAGCGTCATCTACGACGGGGCCTATCAGAAGTATTTCCCCAATCCACCAAAGATGATGATTTCTTCGCTCACGATGAACTTGTTGTATAGTTTTGAGACTTCCACGCCTACAGAGAACGATAAAAAGACCCCGAGTGTCTATGCCGCCAAGATGGCATACCACAATGCCGCAGGCAACTTTGGCAATCGCGTCTTGCGTTCGGGCTTTTTCTTCAAGGCCGCACTGAAATGGTCGCAGAAGCGACAATGGGACAAATACAAATATGTGAAGGGCGTTATCCCACAAAAGGCTCTCGACGATTTTGCTGAGGCCGTGCGCGAAGAATTCAGGACAGAGGAGTCGTGGAAAAAATTGCCCAAGAAGGAGCGCAAGGAACTGGCGGCAAAAGGTCAGGACCCAACGGCGATGCCCTCCGAGGCCGACGACACCGACCTACAGGCCATCAACGACTCCATCGAGGCAGAGCAGAAGGCACGCATGGAAACCATTGCCGAAAAGAAAGACTTGGTGGAACAACTCCAGAATCTCATCAACCGTGAGCGGCGTATTATATATGAGAACCAGATGATATTGGGGAAAGCAGGCGCTTCCGAAGCTGAGAAGAGGAATGCAAGAAACATCATCAAGGACTGTAATTATCGTATCATGCACTTCCAGTCAGATATGTCGGCTGAGATGGACAATATCCATACCCTCCAGACAGGAGAGTTCGTTCATACTCGTTCTGCCTTCGACGAGTATGCACGTAACCTGATGATACACACCATGCAGGTGGAGGCTGCAAAATACGACTATAGCAAGAAACTTGCCTCCGGGATAGAAAGACAAATCAACCTGCTGCCTGTGGAGGAAAGGGAAAATGCCCGCCAGGTGGCAGCTCGCATCGTTGAGGATGATGGGGCATTGGTAAAAGGCGACTATAAGAAGTTGCTGAAACTGCGCAATGCGATCAACACCAAAATCGTGGGGCATGCCGTGCACGACCAGGCCGTGGCCGAGGAGGAAATCGTGACCAGCAGTGAGAGAGAGTTCTACGTCAACTGCGGCATCATGGCTTGCGGTGCTTTGGTGGGTGGACTTGCGCCTCACGCCTTCGCAACACCAACAATGACCATCGGCAAGTTCCTGAGTACGGGAGGCGCTCTCTCACAACAAGCCCTCGCCTCTGCAGGCACGGTGTCTACCGTGACGAGCATGGTGTATGGGGGAATGACAGGATTCGCTGCCGCTGGTGGCGTTCAAGCTCTTGGCAGCTACGTTGCAGGGAAGACTGGATATGGAAAGGATGTGGGTCTCGAGGTGTTCGAGAGACCCATGCGCAAGGCAGTGCTCTCGGGCCTGGGAAACTATAACATCTTCACGATGGGTGCTTCCACTTTCGTCGATCAGTTCACCGATGAGGAAAACCAGGGAATGCCACTTGAGGACCGTGCTTGGATGGCCGCCAAGAGAGCCGGTACGGCCATGCTGTTGCAGTATAGTATGCAAAAGGGCATCCAGAAGTTCATGTCACTCACTACGTCTAATGGAAACATCAAGGTGCAGGATAAAGCAGGCAAACTGACTGCGGCCCAGAAACGCGACATTCTCATTACCAAAAAAGACCAGTTGGAGGCACAGGATGTCATCGCCAATTACAAGAATTTGGAGGCGGCGAGGACGAAGGCCGACTGGGAGAAAAACACGGCCGAGGTGGCGCGGCTCGACAAGGAACTCGACCAGCTTGCCGCTTCGATGAACTCCAGTTTTCATGCCAAGCACCAGTTGAAATACTCTACAGCACCCGATGCAGCGGCACTGAGGGCACGTTTTGACCAGCGAATACAGAACATCTACAAACAGGAAATCCCTGAGTTGACCGATATGATGACCAGCAAGGGGTGGAACATGAGCGATGTGGAGTGGAAACAGTTCCGTAACGCTTCGAGCGTGGGCTCCTCGAGCATGGACCTCGACCTCGGTGTTATAAGCAAAAGCAACAATTATGTGGAGCCAGCCTTCATCAAGAACGGTGAGGTGGCTACAGCACAGGAATTCCTTGCCGATGCCCAGAACTCGCTCAATAAGATTCATATGACCAAATACGGCATCAGTGCGAAGGCTTCTGAAATGAACATCACCAACTCTGCCCACCCCGAGGCTTTCGCCACTCCTTCGATGTTGGAGAAGGATTTCAATTGGAACATGGCCACTCCACAGGAACTGAAGAGCATCCCGAAAGTGATCGACGCCAAGGTCAAGGCCATCGACAGCAACATCCGGTTCACCGAGACGATGAAGAAACAGGCGAAATGCCGGGAACTTTCCAAGGAGATGGAAAATATGCTGTTGCCCAAGTACAGGGAAAACTTGAAGACCCTGAAACCTGACTCAGAGAAATACAAGCAGGTACAGGAAGACCTCGAGTATATGACGGATATGACAGAAAGGTTCAAGAAAATAGGCACCGAGACCACCGACCCCATGGAAATCCATGTCCTTGAGCAGCAACTGAAGTTGCGGACAGGTGGAAAAGGAATTCAGGAAGTGATGAGCGACGTGATTATCGGATTCGACCTCAAAGTACCCTAAGCATGCAAGAAAAAAAGCATTTTTATTTTGCGTTCCGCTTGCCTTTCACTAAATTTGTAGCAACAAAAAAGGAAATGTCATGAAAGGAAAAACTATTTTCATCACTGGTGCCTCCTCGGGCATCGGCGAGGCCTGCGCACGGAAATTCGCCGCCAATGGCTGCCGGCTCATGCTCAACGCAAGAAGCGTTGAAAAACTCGAGGCCCTGAAGGCCCAGTTGCAGAAAGAATATGGCACAGAGGTGCTCCTCTTGCCGTTCGACGTGCGCGACAGGCAGGTGGCCGAGCAGATGATCGCGTCACTGCCCGGAGATTTCAGCGACATCGACGTGCTGGTGAACAACGCCGGACTGGCTCTCGGACTCGACAAACAACATGAGGCCGACCTCGACCAGTATATGACCATGATCGACACCAACGTGAAAGCCCTGCTCGTCATCACACGTCAGGTGGTGCCGGGAATGCTACGCCGGGGTAGCGGACACATTATCAATATAGGCTCGTGCGCGGGTGATATCACCTATGCTGGAGCCAGTGTCTACTGCGCCACCAAGGCCGCAGTGAAGGCACTCTCCGACGGACTCCGCATCGACCTTGTCGACACGCCCCTGCGCGTGACCAATGTGAAGCCCGGACTCGTGAACACCAATTTCTCGACCGTGCGCTTCGGGGGCGACCGTGCACGGGCCGACAAGGTGTATGAGGGCGTTCAGCCCCTCACGGGCGATGATATCGCCGAGGTGGTGTATTTTGCCGCCAGCGCACCGGCACATGTGCAGATTGCCGAGGTGCTCGTCTATGCCACCAACCAGGCCTCGCCCACGCTGGTCTACCGTCAACCCTCCTGAATGAACCCGAAATGAGAGTACTGATAGTGAATACAAGCGAGCGCACCGGCGGGGCCGCCATGGCGGCCAACCGGCTCATGGAGGCGCTCAACAACAATGGCGTGAAGGCGAAGATGCTCGTGCGCGACAAGGAGACCGACTGCATCACCGTGGTGGGCATGAAGGCGGGCATGAAGGCGCAGTGGCATTTCTTCAAGGAGCGCCTGAAAGTTTATTGGAAACTGCATCTCTCACGCAAGCACCTCTTTGAGGTCGACATCGCCAACTCGGGCTTCGACATCACCCGGTTGAGGGAGTTCAAGGAGGCCGATGTCATACACCTGCATTGGATCAACCAGGGCATGCTCTCGCTCAAGGGCATCAAGAAGGTGCTCGACAGCGGGAAACCCGTGGTGTGGACCATGCACGACGCGTGGCCGGCCACCGCCATCTGCCATTATACGCACGGCTGCAAGGCTTACAGGAATGTATGCCGAAACTGCCGCTTGCTGCCCGGACATGGTGGAGACCGCGACCTGGCATGGCAGGTGTGGACACGCAAACAGCAGATGCTCAGCACCGAGCATGTGTCGTATGTGGCCTGCAGCCGGTGGCTGGAGACACAGGCCAAGCAGAGCGCGCTGCTCAGCGGACAGCCCATCACGAGCATCCCCAACCCCATCGACACGCGGCTCTACAAGCCAGGCGACAAGGAGGAGGCACGTAAACACCTCGGCTTGCCGCTCGACAAGCGCATCATTCTCTTCGTCTCGCAACGGGTGACCGACGAGCGCAAGGGCATGTCGTATCTCACCGACGCGATTGCTCTCCTGGCTAAAGAGGAGCCGGAGACGGCACGCCAGACAGTGGTGGCCATCCTGGGCGGTCATGCTGAGGAACTGGAGGGCAAACTGGCTCTCCCGGTCTTTCCCCTGGGGTATGTGAGCGATGAGCATAAAATCGTCGAGGTTTACAATGCCGTCGATGTGTTCGTGCTGCCGTCGGTAGAAGACAACCTGCCCAACACCATCATGGAGGCCATGGCCTGTGGCGTGCCCTGCGTGGGATTCAAGACCGGAGGCATACCAGAGGAAATCGACCACCTGAAGACGGGATATGTGGCGAAACAGTGCGATGCCGACGACTTGATGAGGGGCAT
Organism: uncultured Prevotellaceae bacterium; assembly: GCA_900320585.1. Lineage (GTDB taxonomy): Bacteria > Bacteroidota > Bacteroidia > Bacteroidales > Bacteroidaceae > Prevotella. The sequence goes on from ONSV01000065.1 coordinate 11,136, forward strand.
CAAGTGGGTGCTCGACGAGGCCGACCCAGAGGTGCTCCGACAGGCGTCGGTGAGGAAGGTGAGCACCACCTACTCACAGAATGCCGTGTCGCTGCGCTACATCGAGGTCTACAATCAGGCGATGGCATTCAAACACTACGGCATATGATCACCATTTCGGTCGTCACCATCACCTATAATGCCGCGAAGGTGCTCAAGCCAACCCTCGACAGTGTGCTCGCCCAGCAGTATGGGGCCATCGAGCACGTCATCGTCGACGGGGCGTCGACCGATGATACCATGCGGATAGTGGACGATTACCGAAGGCTGACAGCGGAGAACGGCAGCAGTCATGTGGTGGTGGCCCAGTCGGAGCCCGACAAAGGGCTCTACGACGCCATGAACAAGGGCCTGCGGCTCGTCACAGGCGACTATGTGTGCTTCCTCAATGCCGGCGACCTGCTGCCCACTCCCGACACCATACAGCAGGTGGTGGACACCGCGCTCAGCGATGACGGAACAAGGCCTGCCGTGCTCTATGGCGATACCGATGTGGTGGACGGCGAGTGGCGTTTCCTCTGCCACCGGCGGCTCTCGCCTCCCGACCACCTCACCTGGCGGTCGTTCCGCAAAGGGATGCTGGTGTGCCACCAGGCCTTCTACGCACGCTGCGATATTGCCCGCCAGATACCTTACGACACGCGTTACCGCTACTCGGCCGATGTCGACTGGTGTATCCGCGTGATGCGCGAGGCAGAGCGCCGGAAAGCTCCTTTGAGAAGGGTAGAGGGGGTGGTGGCACTGTATATGAAGGAGGGACAGACCACTCTTCACCATAAGGACTCGCTGAAGGAACGCTTCGACGTGATGCGGCGTCATTACGGACTCGTCACCACCCTGGCCATGCACGCATGGTTCGTCATCAGGGCAGTAGTCGGGAAATGGACCAAAAAGAAAGATAAGAGTCCCACTTTAGCATGAAGTAGGGAGTTCGGAAGTTACAGAAGTTCAGGAGTTCAGACATTACAATAACTAACAACCCTTGGGCTTAATGAAATGAATTGGGGCTATTGCCTGAACTTCTGCAACTCCTGAACTCCAAGAAATTGAGCGTATGCGAAACTTCAATAAAACAGAATATTCACAAAAACCAAGTCAGAATGAAGAAGATTTTGCTAATGGCCTTCCTTGTGTTGGCCTCTACAAGCGGTACGCTTGCCCAGTCAAAGAAAACGGTTCGCGTCAGACCGCAGACAGAATTGAGCAAGACCAAGACGCCTGCCACCAGCTCGCGTAAAACGGTGAAGCAGGGAATGATGCCCTCTTCCAATATTCCTAAAATCAAGGGCAACTTGATACCCTCCGCGAAAACCAAACCCTATGCCACGCAAAAAGTGGTCTCGAGGAAGACCAACACCGTTGCTCCCCAATCGAAGCCTTTCAAGAGTGAGCAGCAGTTGGGCGGCAGGAGTAAGTAGCTGTACCCCATAAGCGGAAGAATCCATGCCTGGGTGCAGGCTGGATGATAAAAAAACAAGAGGGCATGTCGGCCGACATACCCTCTTTATATTTGCTACATTTGCTTCGGATTACGAGCATTTCAATACTTGTCCTACCCTGACTCTTGTGCTGGTGCCCAGGCCATTGAGGCGCTGAAGCTCCTCCACCGTCACGTTGTATCGCTGAGAGATGGTGTAAATGGTCTCGCCCGGCTCTACGGTGTGACGCACCGTGCGGCGGCTGTTGGTGAAGGTCACCGAGGTCATCTCGTCGTCATCCCTCTTGGATGTGGTGTTCGAGAATGTGTTGCTCGGCAAGGATGGCCTGTCACCATAAACTTCCTCTTTCGTATAGCTGCTCACTTTCTGTCCACGGGCGGCAGTGGCCTTGGCCGACTCGCTGGCCATCGTGCTGCGATGGAACACATAGTAGTCGCCAGTGACGTCCTGGTTGCGGAAATCGAAGAAGAGGGCGGGGTTGAGGGCCACGCCGCAAAGGCGGGTCTCGAAGTGGAGGTGTGAACCTGTGCTGCGTCCGGTGTTGCCACCCAGTCCGATGGGTTGGCCGGCACGCACTACCTGGTTCTCGCGTACAAGATGCTTGGACAAGTGGCCGTAAATGGTTTCCAGGCCATTGTTGTGGCGTATCACCACATAGTTGCCATAGCCTTTGGCCTCGTATCTCACAATGCGGACCTTGCCGGTGAAGGCAGCGCGGATGGTGTCGCCGATGTAGACCTTGATGTCAAGACCTTTGTGCTGACGTCCCCATCTCGGCCCAAACTGTGAGGTGATGACACGGCTCGAGGTGGGCATGTGGAATCCACGAAGGTTGATACGGTAGGTCTCGGGCAGTTCCGTGGCCTTGTGGGCAAAACGGTTGTCCCAGTCGCTGTAAAGATCGGCAGAAGGAGAATCCATATTTTCTCTCTCCCGTATGGTGCTCAAGGCAAGTGTGTCGAGTGCCTTCACCTTCCTGTCTACAGGGGCCATCTTGGCGATGAGGTCCTGTCCTGCCATTGGCATCGAGGTGGTGGTCAGCACTAATGTTATTGCAATTGTCTTTAACGTCTTTCTAAAACTCATATAATCTGTTTCTAAGTATTAACAACCATAAAAATTATGGCGCGTAAACATGCATAGCAAATGAAATAATAGGCGCAACAAAAAAATACATCGATTATTTCGAATTGCGATGCAAAGATAAGCATAATAAATGGTAAAAAAGGACGATTAACAGTTTTTAGTGAGTTTTTAACACTTAAAAAGACAATTCCCCGACCTACCAACGACGGCGTAATTTGTTTAAAGACAAATGGATACGAATTTCTGACAGCAATTATGACAGACAATCCGGTTTTGGCATCTATTAAGAAATGGCACCCCAGTTGATATTGGTGCGCTGGAGGGCCTTCAGACGCTTCCACAGCAGCTCGTGCGTGGCGCTCTGGCAGGTGGGGTCCTCATCAATGATGCGCTGGGCCGTATCGCGGGCCAACTGCACGATCTGTCCGTCACGGGCGATATCGGCAATCTTCAGGTCGAAGGCCATGCCGCTCTGCTGGGTTCCTTCCAGGTCGCCCGGCCCACGCAGTTTCAGGTCGGCCTCGGCAATTTGGAACCCGTCGTTCGTGCTGCACATGATGTCGATGCGCTTGCTTGTCTCCTTGCTCAGCTTGCGGGTGGTGACGAGGATGCAGAACGACTGGTCGGCCCCACGGCCCACACGGCCACGCAACTGGTGGAGTTGGGATAGGCCAAACCGCTGGGCGTCGATAATCACCATCACCGAGGCATTGGGCACGTTCACTCCTACCTCTATCACCGTGGTGGCCACCAGGATCTGGGTCTCGCCGCTTACGAACTTCCGCATCTCCTCTTCTTTCTCCTGGGGTTTCATCCTGCCATGCACCTTGCTGAGGCGGAACTCGGCAAACACTTCGCACATGAGCGCGTAGCCGTCCTCAAGGTTGCGCAGGTCGATGTTCTCGCTCTCGCTGATGAGGGGGTAGACGATATACACCTGCCTGCCTTCAAGTATCTGGCGGCGGATGCCTTGGTAGAGGCTGGTAAGCTGGTCGTCGTATTTGTGCTGGGTGTAGACGGGCTTGCGGCCGGGGGGCAACTCGTCGATGACGCTCACGTCGAGGTCGCCGTAGATGGTCATGGCGAGGGTGCGGGGGATGGGGGTGGCCGTCATCACCAGCACGTGGGGCGGGTTATGGCTCTTCCCCCACAGACGGGCGCGCTGGGCCACACCGAAGCGGTGCTGCTCGTCGATGACCACCAGGCCGAGACGCAGAAACTGTACGTTGTCCTCTATCACGGCGTGGGTGCCCACGAGTATCTGCACGCTGCCATCCAGAAGGCCGTCGAGCACCTCCTGGCGGCGCTTGCCTTTCACGATGCCGGTGAGCAGCTCCACGCGGATGTCCATGTCGTGGAGGAAGTCGCGGAGGGTGGTGAGGTGCTGCTCGGCCAGGATCTCGGTAGGGGCCATCAGGCACACCTGGTAGCCGTTGTCGATGGCAAGCAGGGCAGAGAGCAGGGCCACGAGGGTCTTTCCTGAGCCCACGTCGCCTTGCAGCAGACGGTTCATCTGCCTGCCGCTCTTCATGTCGGCATGTATCTCACGCACCACGCGTTTCTGCGCGTTGGTGAGCGCGAAGGGCAGGTGAAGGGCATAGAAGTCGTTGAAGTGCTGGCCCACCCGGTTGATGATGTAGCCCCGGTATTTGCGGCGCTGGTCGCTGGCATAGCGCAGGATGTTGAGTTGCACGTAGAACAGTTCCTCGAACTTCAGGCGCAGTTTGGCACGGTCGAGCTGGGTGGAGTCCTCGGGGTGGTGGATGAGCCTCATGGCCTCGTCGCGCGAGACGAGGTGGAGGGGCCCGGTGATGTAGGGGGGCAGCGTCTCTTCCATGGGCGCGGGGATGCGGTCGAGCACGCCACGGATGATCTTCTCCATGGTGCGCGAGTTCATCCCCGACTTCTTCATCCGCTCCGTGGTGTGGTAGTGGGGGTGCATGCCCATTTTCGACAGCTGGGCGGTGGCGGCAGGCTCTATCTCGGGATGGGTAATCTGGAAACGCCCGTTGAAGACCGAGGGGCGCCCGAAGACGATGTACTCCTCGTCAAGGTTGTATTGTTTGAGCGCATACTGCACGCCGGCAAACCACACCAGGTCCACTATGCCATAGCCATCGCTGAAGTGGCCCACCAACCGCTTCTTGCGCTTGCCGTTGTCGAAGGTCTCGAAACTCAGGATGCGGCCTTTCAACTGGATAAACGACATACTCTCGAGCAACTCGTTGGAACGATATATCCTACGCCGGTCTACGTATTTGTAGGGATAGTATTCCAACAGCTGCCCGAATGTCTCAATGCCCAGTTCCTTGCTCAGCAGTTCCTTGCGCTTCGGACCTACTCCGGGGGCAAACTTGATGTCTTGGCTCAGCAGGTCGTACATCTACAGGGGCTTGCATTCCATCAGGTGCGTGTACTGCATCTTGTCCTTCATCGCCTTCACGACATCGTCGCCGACGAAGAAAGAGAGAATCTGGTAGGCGTATGGCAAGGTAGCACCAGGACCCTCGCCAGTGATGATATTGCCGTCTAAGGTGACCAGCTCGCGGGTGTATTCGGCACCATCAAGGTATACCTCGAAACCGGGCGAGCAGGTGGCACGGCGGCCTTTCAGCAGACCGAGGCTGCCCAGCACCATCGGGGCGGCGCAGATAGCACCGATGCGCCCGCCACGCTCAGCATGCGACAGCAAGGCCAGGCGAAGTCCCTCATGGGCCTTGAGGTTCGTCGAACCGGGCATGCCGCCGGGCAGCATCAGCATGTCGGCATCGGCCAGGTCGCACTCCTCGAATAGCATGTCGGCCTTCACCGTGATGCCATGCGACGACTCCACCCACAGCGTGCCGCTCACGCTCACCGTACTCACCTCCTGGCCGCCTCGGCGCAGGATGTCGACAGGGGCCAGGGCTTCTATCTCTTCGAAACCATTGGCCAGGAAAACGTATATTCTTGCCATATAGGAAAAGGATTTGATATTTTTTGAACGTTTGATACCAATGGACAAAAATAGTGAAAAAAAACCAAAAATAGTCCATGCTTCACACTTTTACAACATTCTTTAGTCCTTTTTCAGCGAAAATGATGTATTTTTGCAGCCTAATTATCATTGCCATGTCAGTAAGAAAACTGAGATTCGCCATCTTCGGAAACATCTATCAGGCCAAGAAATCGGTGTCGATACAGAAAATCCTCTCTTTCCTCTACGAGAGAAAGGCCGAGGTGTATATCGACCGCGAGTTCTATGAATTCCTCACCAACGGACTGCATATCGACGTCAAGGTCGACAGGGTGTTCGAGGGCGATGACTTCGAGGCCGACTATGTCATCTCCATGGGCGGCGACGGCACGTTCCTCAAGGCGGCAAGCCGGGTGGGCATCAAGTGCATTCCCATCATGGGCGTGAACATGGGGCGGCTGGGCTTCCTTGCCGATGTGGGGCCTTCCGAGATTGAGCATGCCCTCATGGCCGTCTATGCCGGGCAGTACAAGATTGAGGAGCATGTGGCCATCATGGTCGAGACCGAGGGCGAGAGCCAGATTGGCGGTTGCCCCTTCGCGCTCAACGACATCGCGGTGCTCAAGCGCGACAATGCGTCGATGATCACCATCCGCACGAGCATCAACGGCGAGCATCTCGTCAATTACCAGGCCGACGGACTCATCGTCAGCACCCCTACAGGCAGTACGGCCTACTCGCTCTCGAACGGGGGCCCGATCATCGCGCCGCAGGCTGGGGTGCTCTGCCTCTCGCCGGTGGCTCCACATAGTCTGAACGTGCGCCCCATCGTGGTGCCCGACGACGCTGTGGTGCGCCTGCGTGTGGAGAGCCGCAACCATAATTTCCTCGTGGCCGTCGACGGAAGGTCGGAGAAATGTGCCGAGGGCACCATCCTCACCATCCGCAAGGCCCCGTATCCGGTAAAAATCATCAAGCGCAATACCCACAAGTACTTCCATACGCTTAGGGAGAAGATGATGTGGGGTGCTGACACAAGATAGAACAGATATTATGCTGAATAGAATAAAGAATTATCTCACCACTCCCGACAGCGCCTATTCCGCAGGCGAGATCATCAGATGGCTGTGGGGGGCCTGGAGGGGAAACCGGTTCCAGACCATCCTCAACGCGTCGCTGGGACTCATGGGCGTAGTGGTGAGCCTGGCGGCTGTTTGGGCCATACAGAACGCCATCGATATCGCCGCACATGTGAAGTCGGGGTCCATCTACGTCGCCGTGGGCATCATGGCAGTGCTCGTGTTGTGCAACTTTGCCATCAACATCGCTGGCGTGTGGGTGAAGAACATCTTGGGCATCAGGGCACGCAACCGGATGCAGCAGGCCATGCTCGACAGGATTCTCAAGTCGGAATGGCACAGCAAGGAGAAACGGCACAGCGGCGACGTGATCAACCGACTGGAGACGGATGTCAACAATGTCATCAACTTCCTCACCGAGGTGCTCCCCTCCTCAGTGTCTACTGTCGCCTTGTTCATTGGCGCTTTCGGCTATCTCTTCGTGCTCGACAAGATTCTATCGCTCGTCATCGTGGGCATGGTGCCCGTGGTGGTGCTGCTCAGCCGGGTGTACATGAAGAAGATGCGTTATCTCACCAAGGAGGTGAGGACCTCCGACAGTAAGGTGCAGAGCGTGCTCACCGAGACCGTGCAGAACCGTATGCTCATCAAGATCATGGAGAGCGACGACGCGA
>ONSV01000160.1 GCA_900320585.1 uncultured Prevotellaceae bacterium
AACCGATAGAGAATGCCACGTTGCGGAAACGGAGCAGGATGTAGAGGAAGATGGCGATAAGAGCCACAATCACCGAGATGATGGCCTTGTTGGTCACATCGCGGGCGATAGACGGACCCACCTTGGTGCTGCTGATGATAGAACCACCCTCGCGCACGTCGGGATCCTTGAAGTCGGCCTCTTTCTCCTGGGTCACAACGCCAGCCTTCTTCAGGGCGTTGAACAGCTTGGTCTCGGCCTCGTCGTCCATGGTAGGACTGTTCGACTCGATGTTCCAGTTGGTCGACACACGGATGGTCTTGCCATCAGTACCGAGGGCGATGACGCTGGTGTTGGCCTCCTTGCCCTTGTTCTCACCAAGGTCGTTGACGAATACACCAGCCAGGGCGGTACGCACTTGCTCCACAGGAGTCTCCTTGGCCAAGGTCACCACATAGTTGCGGCCACCGGTGAAGTCGATACTCTTCGAGAGTCCGCGGATGGCGAAGAAGCCGATGAAGATAAGGGCGAGGATACCCCAGATGGTATAAGAGGTCTTGTACTTGCCCATGAAGTTGACATGGATGTTCTGCATGAAGTTACGCGAGAACGGAGTGGTGAAGGTGAGGTTCAGCCACTTGTCTTTCTTCATCATGTACTCGTAGACCAGGCGTGTGAGGAACACGGCGGTGAAGAACGAGCAGCAGATACCGATGATGAGGGTCACGGCGAAGCCCTTCACGGGACCTGTACCGATGACGGCCAGAATCACACCGGTGATGATAGAGGTAAGGTTGGAGTCGAAAATGGCCGAGAAGGCGTTGCTGTAACCTGCCTGCAGTGCCTGACGCGTGTTCTTTCCTGCCTTCAGCTCTTCCTTGGTGCGCTCATAGATCAGCACGTTGGCGTCGACAGCCATACCGAGGGTAAGCACGATACCGGCGATACCAGGCATGGTGAGCGCCGACTGGAACGACGCCATGATACCCATGGTGAAGAAGAGGTTGATGATGAGGGCGCAGTTGGCCATCATACCGGGGATGAATCCGTACATCAGGATCATGTAGAGCATCAGCACGATGAATGCCACGATGAACGAGATGATACCCTGACGGATAGACTGTGCACCGAGCGACGGACCTACGACTTCCTCCTGCACGATGCGCACGGGAGCCTTCATACGGCCCGACTTCAGCGTGTTGGCCAAGTCTTTGGTGTCTTCCACGGTGAAGCTACCCGAGATCTGCGAGTTACCGCCGGTAATCTCCTGGTTCACGTTAGGAGCACTGTAGACGAGGTCGTCGAGCACGATGGCCACGGGCTTGCCTACGTTCTTCTTGGTGAGGTTGGCCCACTCGCGCGCGCCATCCTCATTCATCTGCATGGTCACCACGGGCTTGCCGGTGAAGTGGTCGAAGTCGTCCTTGGCGCTCTCAATCACGTCGCCCTCAAGGGGTGCGCGGTTGTCGCTGCCGGTAAGGCGCAGACAGTAGAGCTCGTAGATGCGCTTGTTGTTGGGAATCCTGTCGGAGGGCTTGGCACTCCAGAGGAGTTTCACGTCGGCAGGAAGGATCGACTTGGCAAGGTCGGAGTGGATATAGGAATTGATGACAGCGGTGTCGGCCACGTTGGCCATACCCACGATACAGCCGGCGTCACCGTTCACGCTCAGTTTGGTGAGCAGAGGATGCTCCTGGGCTGCCAGGTCGGCGGCTTTCTTCTCCTCGGCCTTGGCATCGGCCACGGCCTTGGTCGAGTCGGCCTTGGTGTCATCGCCAAGAGTCAGACCCTTCTCCTCGGCGGGAGCGGCCTCGGTAGCCTCAGCGGCAGTGCTGTCGGCAGGAGCGGTCTCGCCATTGGCCAGACGGCTGTCGAGCTGCTGCAGGTAGGGAGCGATCTCCTGAGAGGCATAGGTCTCCCAGAACTCAAGGTTGGCGCTTCCCTGGAGGAGCTTGCGCATACGCTCGGGATCTTTCACACCAGGCATCTCCACCATGATGCGGCCTTCCTGGCCCTCGAGCATCTGTATGTTGGGCTGTACCACACCAAACTGGTCGATACGGTTGGTGATCACGTTCTTGGCATCGGCCACGGTCTCCGACACTTTGCTGCGCAGAATGCTCTCCACCTCTCTGTCGGTGCTGTTGGTCTTCACTTCCTGGAGCTGCTGTGTGGCGAACACCTCAGCGAGCCTGTGGCCAGGAGCGTTGGCCTGATAGTGCTTGATGAACAGTGAGATGAAATCATTCTGTGTGGTTTCTTCCTCGGCTCTCGCAGCCTTCATCGTCTTGACGAAAGCAGGGTCTTTCTTGTAGCCGGCAAGGTTCTCGATAAGGTCGGGTACCGACACTTCGAGGATGACGTTCATACCACCCTTGAGGTCCAGACCAAGGCCTACCTGTGTCTCCAGACACTTCTGATAGGAGTAGACACCGAGGTATTTCACGGAGTCTTTGTAGTCTTGCTGGGCGATGGGGTCTTTGATTTCCGCGGCTTTCTTGTCGTAGTAATTTGAAGCCACAGAGAACGACAAATAGAAGATACTTGCCAGGGTCAGTAAGACCGCTGTAACAATTACAATTCCTTTGTTTTGCATTTCTGTTTTATGTTATTTAATCCGTTGTTTCTCTCCAATTTGCGTAATAGCGTGCAAAGATAGTGATTTTTTCACACTTATCGAAAATTTATTTCGGATAATTATTTATTTTTTGGGTTTTGCCGTTTTTTTAGCGTGCAAGTGACGGGATAATGGTCGCTGATTGCTGTTTTTGAGTGGATTTCGCACTCGAAGGGTTCCCAATCCGACGAGCAGAAGATGTGGTCGATGCGTAGGAGCATGCCATGGGCGTGGTGGGTGAATCCGGGACCTGTGGACGAGGCGGTGTGGCAGTCGGTGAACTCTTTGGCGAATACATGATGGGCATACGACACTGGGGGGTCGTTGAAGTCGCCGCACACCAGCACACTCATGTTCTTGGTGCGGTGCTTCTTGATATAAGCCATCACGGCATTGGCTTGCTTGGCATGGCGGCGGCCCATAAACGCGAGTTTGTGGAGGATGGACCGCTCGTTGATGCTGTTGCTCCTACGGGTCACGAGGTCGCCAAACTGGTCTCTTTCCTTGCCGCTCAGGGCTGAGGTCTCGAAGTGGCAGTTGATAACGAGCAGGGTGTCGGAGCCCACCTTCAGGTAGAAGGCTCCACAAGCGTTTTTCCTACTGTCTATCGCTATTTCCTCGTGTCTCACGATGGGGTATTTGCTGAGAACGGCCAGGCGCTCATGGTGCTTGTGGTGCTCATAAGCCACATAGCGGAAAGTATGCTCCAGCTGCTCGGTGAGTTTCTTCCTGTGCCTGAAGATGCTGGATTCCTGTAGGCAGATGATGTCGGCATCGCTGGCACAGATGTATTCCATGGTGGGGTTGGGCAATATCTTCGTGTCGTGATGGTAGTGGAAGATATTGGCGTTGAGCGTCATCACCTTGATGCCATCGGCAGGGGCTTTCTTGCTGAAGTTCAGGGGGCAGTAGTGGCGCACGGGAGAGGCGCACAGCAGAAATCCCACGATGGGAATCCAAGCATACTTGTAGAGGAATACCAGCCAGAAGAGCAGGAAGGCGAGATTCATCAGCAGGGGAATGGGGAAGGCAAGGGCAAGCACCTCGAAATTGGGGTGGGCGGCAGGACTCACGTGCCCGGCATAGCCTGTGGCAATAAGGGCAGCCACGACCAAGATGTTGGCCGTGGCGAGAAGGTGTAGCGTAAGTTTCCTGAATTTGCGGACGATGCCCATCTCTACTGCTTGTTGCTGCTGTCAAACAATTTCTGCTTTTCCTCCTTCGTGAGGCTGGCATACCCATTCTTGCGTATCTTGTCGAGAATGCGGTCTATCTCCTCTTCCGAGGCTTTCTGCCGGGCATTGTAGTCCCAGTCGGGATTGCCGCTCGTGGTGCTGCCATGGGCATCCTTGCCCGTATGTTTCTCCCAGTTCTTGCGCAACTTCTCGATGATGGGCGAGCCGCTGTCGTTGCCGAAATAGCTGTTCTCTGGATGACGGCGCCAGTATTTGATGAGCAGGAAACCGAAGAGCATACCGCCAAGGTGGGCGAAATGGGCCACGTTGCTCGTGGTAAAGAATGCCGTGAACACCTCGATAGCAATATAGATGGTGATGAACCACTTGGCCTTGATGGGGATGGGAAGGGGGAAGATGAAGATGCGCTCCTCGGGAAACGACATACCGAAAGCCAGAAGGATGGCATAGATGGCGCCAGAGGCTCCCACCGTGGTCCAAAGGTTGAGGTAACTGTCCATGGGGATCTTCATCCCATCAGCCGATACGACGGTGTCGAACGCGGCAAGACCTTCCATCGAATACTGCACATACTGTGCCACTTCCTGTACAAGGCCTGCTCCGATTCCGCAGAAAATGTAATAAAAAAGGAATTTCTTCGGACCCCATATGTTTTCCACCACACAACCGAACATCCATAGGGCAAACATATTGAAGAACAAATGCTCCAATCCACCGTGCATGAACATGTAGGTGAGTAGTTGATAAATCTTGAAATCCGAAGCCAGGAAGAAGTGCAGTCCGAGTATGTCGTTGAGGTCGATGTTACGGAATGTGAGCACATAGTAGGCCGCGAATGCCAAGATGTTTATAATCAGAAGGTTTTTTGTAATTGTGGGTATGCTACGCATGATGAATGGTCGTTTGGTTGATTAAACGCCGGCAAAATTACTAAAAATATCTTTTATTCCACATAAAATCAGTGCTATACATGATTTTTTTGGATATTTTCCACAAATTTTTTGGCATTTTGTTTGTTTTATGAAATGAAACATCTATATTTGCCCAAAAATAATCAAGACAAATTAGTAACCATCAATTATTAAAACTAAAATTATGAACAAAACAGAATTAATCGACAAGATTGCCGAGAAATCAAAACTGACAAAGGTGGATGCCAAGAAGGCATTGGACGCTACTGTTGAGGCTATCAAGGAGGCTCTCGTGGCTGGTGACAAGGTTGCTCTTATCGGCTTTGGTACTTTCAGCGTGAACACACGTGCCGCCCGTGAGGGTATCAACCCCCGCAGCAATGAGAAGATTCAGATTCCAGAGAAGAAAGTGGCCAAATTCAAGGCTGGTGCTGACCTGGCTGATGCTTTATAATAATTTTGTAAAGTAAATTCATAATATAATCAGGCAACCCCGAAATGAGGTTGCCTGATTTTTTTGTTTCAAGTTTTACACTTGCCTAACTTTTTTAATCCTTTATGGCTGCTTGCCGATGTAGGCGAGGATACCACCGTCTACATAGAGGATATGTCCGTTCACGGCATCCGAGGCGTGTGAGGCCAGGAACACGGCGGGACCGCCCAGTTCCTCGGGGTTGAGCCAGCGGCCGGCGGGTGTCTTGGCACAGATGAAGGAGTCGAACGGGTGGCGTGAGCCATCGGGCTGGCGCTCGCGCAGCGGTGCGGTCTGTGGTGTGGCGAT
>ONSV01000006.1 GCA_900320585.1 uncultured Prevotellaceae bacterium
TCTGAGACGGAATGGTGCAGGGTGAGCCATACCACCGACTTCAATGGTATGGGTCATGTGGAATGCTGCCAGTGTTTGAGTCAATTTTTAAAAGAAAAACAGATATGAAAAAGACATTTTTGTTGATTACAATCGTAATGTTGGCTTTTGCACAAGCCATGGGTCAGGCCAACGGAGCCCAATGCACCATAGCCTCGCCCGACGGCAAGTTGGTTGTAGAGGTGACGGCCGAAGGTGGCCATGCCCGCTACCAAGTGGCCTATGACGGAAAACTGATGGTACTGCCATCGGCCCTCGGCCTGAAAGCCGACATCGGCGACTTTACTACGGGGCTCTCCATCACCGGCAGCCGGCACGACAAGGTAGAGAAGACCTATACCATGCAGCAGGCCAAGGTATCCAGTATCCACTATGTGGCCAACAGCATGGACGTGGACTTCGTGAATGCCGCCGGACAGCGCATGACGGCCACTTTCCTCGTGTCGGACAATGACATCGCCTTCCGCTATACCATTCCCCGCCAGAAGAACGACAATCCCAAGTGTGCCCTCATCTATAGCGAGGTCACTGCTTTCCGCTTCGCCGACGCCACCACCACTTTCCTCTGTCCGCAGATAGGGCCGAAGACAGGATGGGAGCGCACCAAGCCCTCGTACGAGGAGGAATACGAGGCCGACGCGCCCATGGCATCGAAGTCGAAGTTCGGCCTGGGCTATACGTTCCCCTGCCTCTTCCGTCTTGGCGATGATGGCTGGGCACTCGTGGGCGAGACCGGTGTGACGAGCGCCTACTGCGGCACACGCCTGAGCGACTACGATGCCGCGAAGGGCTATACCATCGCCTTCCCTGAGAAAGGTGAATTCAACGGTGTAGGCAGCGAGTTTGCAGGCATACCCCTTCCCGGCAGCACGCCCTGGCGCACCATCACCCTGGGCACCACGCTGAAACCCATTGTCGAGACCACGGTGATGTACGACGTGGTAGACCCCATCTACGAGGCCACCCAGCCCTTCCAGTCAGGGCGCTACACCTGGAGCTGGCTCATCTGGCAAGACGAGTCGATCAATTACGACGACCAGGTGAAGTTCATCGACCTGGCCTCGGCCATGGGGTTCGAGTACTGCCTCGTCGACAACTGGTGGGACAAGAACATCGGGCGCGAGCGGATGGCCGAACTCTCGCGATATGCCCAGCAGCGGGGCGTGAGGCTCATGCTGTGGTACAACTCCAACGGATTCTGGAACGACGCGCCGCAGACACCACGCGACTGCATGTCGACCTCCTATGCCCGTGATCGCGAGATGCGATGGCTCAAGAGCATCGGTGTGGCTGGCATCAAGGTCGACTTCTTCGGCAGCGACAAGCAGGAGACGATGCGCCTCTACGAGGACATCCTCAGCGATGCCAACCGATATGGTCTGCAGGTGGTGTTCCACGGCTGTACCATGCCCCGTGGATGGGAGCGCATGTATCCCAATTTCGTGGCGAGCGAGGCCGCCCTGGCATCCGAGAACCTCATGTTCTCGCAGCACCATTGCGACAAGGAGGGATTCGAACTCACCATGCACCCCTTCTCGCGCAATGCCATGGGCGCCTTCGACTGGGGAGGCATCATCATGAACCGGCGCATGAGCCCTGACAACAAGAGCCGCAACTACCGTCGCTCGTCCGACACGTTCGAGATGGCCACAGGCATCGTGCTGCAGACCGCCGTCAACTGCGTGGCCATGCAGCCCAACAACCTCAACGAACTGCCACAGTTTGAGCTCGACTTCCTGCGCGCCCTGCCCACCACCTGGGACGAGACGCGCTTCGTCGATGGCTATCCCACACGCTATGCCATCCTGGCCCGCCGCCATGGCACCGACTGGTATGTGGCGGGCATCAACGGCACCGACCAGCCCATCACCCTCACCCTCGACCTGCCGATGTTTGCCGCACAGACCGTGCGCTACTACACCGACCGTCCGGCCTCGAAGGCCGAGAACGCCATCGCCGAGGCTGAGCTCCGCCAGCTGAAGGTCGACAAGAAGGGACGTGCCAAGGTCACGCTGCAGCCCATGGGAGGCATCATCCTGGTAAAATAATCGGCACATGAACGTAGGTAAACAAGAGGCACGACTGCTGAGATTCCTCAAGGAATGGACATTGCCTGTGGCGATGCTCACCGGGACACTCATCTACCTGGTGTTCGCCTTCACGCCCCAGCTCGACGAGGCGGGAGAGTTCTTCGAGCCCATCATCGATGCCATCTTCCCCATGTTCATGTTCCTCATCCTCTTCGTCACCTTCTGCAAGGTCGACTTCCACAAGCTCCGGCCCGTGGGGTGGCATCTCTGGGTGGGCGTGTTCCAGGTGGCCTTCGTCGTGATGGTGGTGAGCGCCGTGCTCATCTTCCACATCAAGGGCGACAACCTCATCCTGCTCGAGGCGTTGCTCACTTGCATCATCGGACCCTGCGCGGCCGCCGCTGCCGTGGTGACGGCCAAGTTGGGCGGGAACCTGGAGGAGATGACCTCCTATACGTTCCTCTCCAATTTCCTCACCGCCCTCCTCGTGCCGGTGTGCTTCCCACTCATCGACCCCTCCGTCGACATGGGATTCTGGGTGGCGTTCTTCATCATCCTCTACAAGGTGTGCCTCGTGCTCCTCGTGCCCATGGTGCTGGCCTATATCGTGAAGCATTTCATGCACCGCCTGCACCAGCGCATCATCAGCATCAAGGACCTGTCGTTCTACCTCTGGGGATGCTCGCTCACCATCGTCACGGGCACCACGGTGAAGAACATCGTGCATGCCGAGTCGTCGGTGGCATTCATCGTGGTCATCGCCCTCTCCGGACTCATGGTCTGCCTCCTCCAGTTCGCCGTCGGAAGATATGTGGGACATTTCTTCCACCGCACCCAGGAGGCCGGCCAGGCTCTCGGACAGAAGAATACGGCATTCGCCATCTGGATAGCCTATACCTACCTCAACCCCCTCTCATCGGTGGGACCAGGATGCTACATCCTCTGGCAGAACATCATCAACAGCATCGAGCTGTGGGAGTATGAGCGGCATGGCCACCACGAATAACAACAACCATGGCCACTCCTCGTGGCCTCATCAAAAACAATTCACATGAGAAAGAAGATTCTTTTATTCCTGTCTGTTTTCAGCATCTCGCTCGCCGCATGGGCGCAGTCGGTCGACAGCCTCGACTTCGTGGTCGACAAGGTGCTGGCAGGCGAACCCGTAGACAACATCGAGACAACGGTCGAAAGCGATACCCTCCGCCATCGCATCCTGATTATCGGCGACTCCACCCTTGACGGCGTGTCGCGCCGCTTTGCCGACTATGCGAACCAAAACGGATACACCATCTTCTCCTCGGTGTGGTATGGCGCCACGGTGAAGTGCTGGGCCTACACCACCGAGTTGCCCCGCCTCATCCAGAAAGTGAATCCCACCTTCGTCATCATCTCGCTGGGAACCAATGACCTGGGCTATCACGACATTGCCTCGCGGAGTGAGGCCGTGAGAGAGATCATCCGCGAGATAGGCGACATCCCCTTCATCTGGATTGGTCCCATCTCACTGAAGGCCGTTGCCAAGGACCCCGGCATCGTGAACATGATTCGCGAGAATGTGGGAGCCGATAGGTTCTACGACAGCTACCACCTAAAGCTCCAGCGTCTCGGCGATGGCATCCATCCCACTTTCGAGGCCAGCGCCCACTGGATAGACGGTGTGGCCCGGTGGATGAGCGGTCCGGAGGCTCGTCACCCCATCGCCATGGAGGCTCCCAGGAGCAAGGTGCAGCAGTTCAAGCACAATGAGCGCCACCAGACCAAATACAAGGGTACCAACAAGACCACGGGGAAGACCAACACCCTGCGATAGCATGAGGAAGGCAGAACGGCATCTGCCGCCGTTCGGCCTCCCTTGAAAACCTTTCAATCAATCCTTAATAATGATGGAAAACAAGCCAACAGCCAAGAAGGGCAGGAAACACCTGAAACCTTCCATTGCCCTCGAGAAACAACTGAGCAAGCAGATCTACAACGCCCTCCAAGGGGCGGTGGTGGAGGCCGTGCTCAAGAAAATCAAGACCTCGGGCACCGATACCTACTGGCGCAGCAGCATGGAGGGACACAGCCTGAAAGTGCAGCAAGACCTGTTGCCCGATTTCTACAAGCTATGCCATGATGTGAAAGCCAAGCTGCACTTCGACGAGCCCGTCGACTTCTATATCACCGGCGACTCGTCGGTGAACGCCTTCTCGGTGGCAGCGGAAGACGAGGGCGAGCCTAATATCGTGAATGTCAACTCCGCCCTCTTCGACTTGATGACCGAGGATGAGCTGCGCTTCGTCATCGGGCACGAGCTGGGGCATCTCATCAACAAGGACACGCGGCTCACGCGTCTCGTACGTTTCGTGTTTCCCCCCGAGGCGGCAGTGCCCGTCGCGCTGCAATACAAAATCCGTCTGCATGAGCAGTTGGCCGAACTGGTGGCCGACCGCTACGGGTATATGGCTACCGACGACCTGGGTGTGTGTGTCACGGCATTCTTCAAGCTCGCTTCCGGTCTCGACCTGGTGAAGATGAACGTGAGCCTCGACGCGCTGATTGCCGACAACAACCGCCGGCTCAACTACTTCCTCAAGGACAAGGGCATCAGCCGTGCCACCCATCCCGTGAACCCCATCCGTGTGCAGGCACTCAACCTCTTCTCTACGATGACCACGCAGAAGGAGCTCAACGAGGGGATGGAAGAGCTCATCTCCATCCTGCTCAAGGTGGGCAACAGCGAGCTCGACGAGTTCATGGCCCGGTTCATCGTATCGGCAGGAATCCTCGTGGCCAATATCGACAAGGCCCTCAACCTGGAGGAGTACCATGCCATCATCGAGAACCTGGCCGACCTGAAGATCTTCCCCCGGAAATTCGTCGAGGAGGTGATGGCAGGCGATATCCTCAAGACCTTCAACGATTCGGTGGAGAGCATTCTCAAGGTGAATCCCGGCATGCGAGAGGACATGCTCGACTACATGATACTGATTGTGCTGTCGGACAAAGCCATCTCGAACGAGGAACTCAACATGCTCTACGACTTCGGGCGCAACGTGGGACTGAGCGACATGGAAGTGGCCACGGCCATTGCCGTAGCCATCCAGAAAAGCTATGTCCCCAGTATGGAGGCGATATCGTAAAACCAGTCGAATCTCATCAGGAAAATTATTGTCCCCCCCAAAAAAAAGAATGTGTACCGGGCTTCCCCGATACACATTCTTTTTTTCTTAATCTCAAATCTCAATCCTCATCCTTCTTCACCTTCGTAGCCCAAACGAAGAAGAGGATGAGCAGGATGTAGGCCACCAGTGAGCACACCTCGGAGAGATGGTTGCTCAGCCATGCCTCGTCGATGAAGTTGAGGCCGGCGAAGCGCAGGATGGCGCTCACCACACCCATCAGGGCACCTCCGGCGATGAAGCCGCTGGCTATCAACGTGCCCTTCTCGCCACGGGCCTCGTTTACGGCCTTGTCCTTGCTGCGTGTGGTCACAAACCAGTTGATTGCACCACCTATGAGCAGCGGTGTGTTGAGTTCGATGGGGATGAACATGCCCAGGGCGAAGGCCAGGGCGGGAATCTTGCAAACGGTGAGGATGATGGCGATGACGGCACCGATGGCATATAGCAGCCAGGGCGCACCCACACCGTTCATCAGGGGGTCGATGACGGCGGCCATGGCGTTGGCCTGGGGAGCTGCCAGGTTGCCGCTGGCGAATCCGTAGGTCTCGTTGAGCAGGATCATCACGCCACCCACGGTAGCGGCCGACACCAGCGTGCCGAGGAATTTCCATGTCTCCTGCTTCTTGGGAGTGGTGCCCAGCCAGTAGCCCACCTTCAGGTCGGTGATGAACGCGCCGGCCATCGAGAGGGCGGTGCACACCACGCCTCCCATGATGAGGGCTGCCACCATGCCGGCAGTGCCCTTCAGACCCACGGCCACCATCACCACCGATGCCAGGATGAGCGTCATGAGCGTCATGCCCGACACCGGGTTGCTGCCCACGATGGCGATGGCGTTGGCTGCCACGGTGGTGAAGAGGAAGGCGATGACCGTCACGAGCAGGATGCCCATCACGGCGAAGAGCAGGTTGCCTTTCATCACGCCAAGCCAGAAGAAGACGAAGGTGACCAGGATGGTGACGATGCTGCCGATGGCAATGACCTTGAAGGAGATGTCGCGGCTGGTGCGCTCCACTTCCTCGATGCTGCCACCCTTGCCCTTCATCTCCTTGGCGGCCAGCGACACGGCACTCTTGATGATGCCCCACGAACGGATGATGCCGATGATGCCGGCCATGGCGATGCCGCCGATGCCGATGCTCTTGCCGTAGCTCTTGAAAATCATCTCAGGACTCATCTCGCCCACGGGCACGCTGATGGAGGGGTCCCAGGTGTTGAGCACCTGGTCGCCATAGAAGAGGGCGATGCATGGTACGATGAGCCACCACACGGCCAGCGAGCCGAGGCAGATGATGAAGGCATATTTCAGTCCCACGATATATCCAAGACCCATCACGGCGGCTCCGGTGTTCACCTTGAACACCAGTTTGGCCTTGTCGGCCAGTTGCTCGCCTATGCCCAGGATGCGGCTCGTGCAGTTCTCGTTCCACCACCCGAAGGTGGCCACCACGAAGTCGTAGAGACCGCCCACCAGTCCGGCCATGAGCAGCGGCTTGGCTTGGTTGCCTCCCTTGGCGCCGCTCACCAGCACCTGCGTGGTGGCGGTGGCTTCGGGGAAGGGATACTTGCCGTGCATCTCCTTGACGAAATACTTGCGGAAGGGGATGAGGAACAGGATGCCGATGATGCCACCTAAGAGCGACGAGAGGAACACCTTGTAGAACGAGGCGGTCATCTCAGGGTCGTCGGGATATTTGGCCTGGAGGATATAGATGGCTGGCAGGGTGAAGATGGCACCCGCCACCACGGCACCCGAGCAGGCGCCGATGCTCTGGATGATGACGTTCTCGCCAAGGGCGTTCTTGCGCTTGGCTGCTGTCGAGGCACCCACAGCGATGATGGCGATGGGGATGGCGGCCTCGAACACCTGGCCCACCTTCAGTCCGAGATAGGCTGCGGCGGCCGAGAACAGCATGGCCATGATGATGCCCAAGGTCACCGACCAGGCATTCACTTCAGGATAAGAGCGGTTGGGGTTCATCACGGGCTTGTAGCTCTCGCCCTCCTTCAGTTCCCGGAACGCGTTCTCGGGCAACTGGATGATGTCTTTTTCTTCCATTGTAGTTATAGAGTTAATGTTTCTTCCTTAGGTATTTCCACCACGAATACATCTTGCGGTGCTTCAGGTAGTCGAGGTCGTGCTCATGCAGGTAGGCCTCGCGCTCAAACGAGATGCGGTAGTAGGCCCTGCCGGGGGTGGGGAGCTTCACCATCCACTCCACGAAGTACCAGATGTAGAAAAACACGATGCCCATCTCAAGCAGTTGTGCCGTGTGGATGCGCTCGTGGTTGATAAGCCGCGGCGTGACGAGGGTGTCGTGGTGGCAGAAGAGCAACCCGCAGAGGTTGATGGCCGTATAGCCGCGTGAAGGCAGGTATTTGTTGCGGATGATGATCATCAGGGCAAAATTACAATAATAATTCGGATTCGCCAAATTATCGGCTCTTCGTTTGCTGAATGGGTGTTTTTTTGCTAATTTTGCACAAATGAAACAAGAAGCATGGCGTTTGGCCGCCCGTATGGCGGTGGTTTTTCTCTTGCTGACGATGTGTGTGGGCGGTGCCGGCGCGCAGTCGTTCCTCACTACGCACACCATGACGTTGAAACAGGCGGAATGGAGTGCCTCGGTGGAGTTTCCCACCGGAGGCAACAAGGCTGTGGTGGAGCATGTGTTGCGCTGGATAGCCGACGTGCTCGATATAGAATACAAGAAAAACGCGCCTTTCGCCTCGCAGCTGCAGGAGTCGTGCGACAGCTTTGTGGCCTCACGGCAGACGTTCAAGCGCTCGATAGAGGTGGAGCGGGCTTACGAGGACGAGGGCTGCGTCACCTTCGAGGCCATGATCACCGACAGCGGCACGGAGAAGTGGCGATGGGCCGACTGTGCCTCGTTCAGCAAGCGCGACGGACACCGTATCAAGCTGAACGAGATATTCAAGTGCGACACCCTCGACATCTGCCGACTGATGTGGAAATACCACGGCGACCTGCCCCTCGATGCCGAAAGCCCCGACGACCTGGTGCCTGCGAATGCCGGCTTCGTGGATGGATGGGTGGTGGTCATCGGACCCGCCATGAACTACACCGGCGCGCCATTCCGCCTTCGCTACGAGGAGATTCTACCTTATCTGCGCACCTCCGAGAACGGCTATTTCACTTGGTAGGCAAACAAGTGAGAAGCCTTCCTTCTCAGAAGCTGAAGAAATCGAAGAAATAGATGATGGCTGCCCAATTGCGGTTGGCCATATATTTCACTGTCCCTATATTGCGCCCATCCTTGTAGATGTCGCCGTTGGAGCGCACCTCGCCCACCTTTCTTCCGTTCTCATACACCTCGCCATTGGAGTTGACGTTGCCTATCTTCCTGCCGCTTTTGTAGATGTCGCCATTCTGGTTGATCTGTCCGGCGTTGCGGCCGCTGACGTAAATCTCGCCATTCTTCCGGGCTGTTCCCACTTGGCGGCCCTGGATGTAGACGGTGCCGTCGGGCTGGATGAATCCCACCTGCCGTCCGCCATACCACAGTTCCATGTTGTGCTGGGGCGAGGCTGTAGTCGATGAGGTGGAAGGAGTGGTGCTGAGGGAGAAACCGGAGCCTCCTGAAGAACTGGTGGCCTTGGTGGTGCCTGAAGTGCCGGTGGCCACGGAAGAACTGGTGTTGGTGGTCACTGTGGAACCGGTGTTGGTGGTCGTGGTGGAGCCGGCATTACTTGTTGTTGTGGATGTTGTGGTCGTCCCGGTGTTGGCTGATGATGATGCGGAACTGATGATGCGGCCTACCGTACTGGCGGCACCTACCACGCCGCCCACTGCTCCGGCTGTTCTCAGCACGCTGCCCACGGTGCCCGAGAGATGTTACCCATCGACCCACAGCCCGTGAGGACTGCTGCGGCCAGCATCACTACCCAAAAACGCTTGTCTGTCTTTTTCATGTCTTTGATGTTTAGGGGTGAGGCCTGCCGGGCACGAGCAACCTGCTGTGCCCGGCAGTTCGTCACCAAATTTGTAGTATCTGTAGTCTTAGCTTATTTTTCCATTTTCAGCACCTCGCCGCTGGCCTTCACCTTGACGATGTAGATGCCCTTTGGCAGATGCCTGGTGGCATGGAGCCCCTCGGCCACCACGGCCCCACTGGTGCTGTACACGGTCACCTCCCGACGGTCGGCGTCGGCCACGGTGATGGTGTTGATGGCAGTCGACGCTGTGGCCACGTTGCTCAGTTCCGACTCCATCCACGCCGTGCCCTGTCCTGGTTGCTCACCATAGCGCACGGTCAGCTGCACCCGGTGCTGTCCGTCGTCAAGCGGACCGATGTCGCAGGCGGTGCGTTGCCCGTCGATGGTGGCATGGAGATGGCCGTCCACATACACGTTGTAGCCGCAGATCACCATGTCGCTCTCGCCGAGTGAGGTGAATGTGGCGTCGTCGACCATCAGCATAAACGCGTCGTTGCTCGAGGTGATGTCGCGGAGGGCGAAGTGAGTGGTGCCCATCGGCAGTGCCACTTCTATCTTGGTCCATTCGTTCACGTCGCTGATGAGATAGGTCTCGCCCATCTTGCTGAAACACTCCTTTGTGGCGCCCGTGGTAGAGTACCACATCTCCACTTGCGCGTTGGGGTAGGAGGCGTTCATGGTCTTCACGTAGAGGGTGATGGTCTGCGGGATGCCGGGCAGCAGGGGCGAGACGAGCCAGTTGTCCTGCCCCAGCACAGAGTTGGTGGCAGGGTCGACACTGTAGATGGCAGTGGCGTATTGGTTGCCCGACCTCGGGGTGAGCTGAGGTATCTGCTGGGTGGCCTTTCCGGTGATTTTGTTGGGGTTGAAGATGACGAACGAGAAGGCCGTGCCTTGCTTGGGATAGCTGGCTCCGCTGAAGATGGCACCGGTAAGTCCGCCGTCGCCGTCGATGCAGGTCCATGGGTCGAACTCGGTGAGCCATGGCTCATAGCCCTCAAAGTCGTCGGTGATGGTCTGGATGGCTTTCACCGGCTCCTGTGGATTGGTCCAGCTGAGGTGCAGGTTGGGACCGCTCTCCTCAGCTGCCAGGTCGTTGATGGCCGTGGTGGGGTAGTTGCCCACGACGATGGTCCTTGTCACGCTGTTGTTGTTGGGTTGCTGGTCGGCCGCATAGTCCACTTGGGCGGTGAGGGTCACTTCGCCTTTCATGGTGATGTCGGCGTCGAGCCCGAACACGAACTCCTTGTAGCCGCCGGCCTCGAGCCCCGTGCCCGATGCCTCGCCCAACTTCTTGCCTTGCAAGGTGAGGAGCACGGTGTAGTCGCTTGAGGTGAGCGTACCCAGGTTGCTCACGCCTACCTTGATGTCGGCATGTTGTCCGGCAAGCAGGGTGGGGGGCATGTCGGTGTCGACCTTCAGATCCTCTGACAGGAAATCACCCAGACGGAAGTCGTCGAATCCCACCGTGATGCCGGCCTTGGGTGCCGAGGCCACGAAGCGGATGATGATGTATTTCTCGGTGGCATAGCCGCTCAGGTCGATGGTGGCTTGTTGCCATCCACCTTCGGCATTCACCGTGGCCATGTCGTAGGTGGCCACATCGTCGATGTTGCCCCGCTGTCCGCGGTCCACCTGTATGGTGAGGTTGCCGGTGCTGGCTGGCGAGCTGTAGAATTTGAAGAAGAGTTTCGCGTCGACGCTGCCCTGAAGCGTGATTTTGCGCGTTCCCACGACAGCCTTGTCGCCACCGGCTTTCGAGGTGAACATCATCGAGCCTTTGTCGCCGTCGGCACTGGATGAGCTGAGCCCCCAGTTGGCCGTGCCCTCGAGTGGTGTTCCCCACCAGAAGCGCGATTCGTGGATTTGCTGGTTGGCAAACGATTCCTCGATGGGGATGTTCGCGGGTGTGCCCTTGATGAGGCGTCCGAGGGTGGCCTCGCTTTCCCCGCCCTCGTCATCATTGGCAGTGACACCGATGTAGAACCACGCGGGGTCGCCTTCCATGTTGGCGGTGTAGGTATACGAGCTCTTGCCCGTGAGCGTGACGATCTTGCCGGAGAGCTGGTTGTTCTCCACCTTGTAAAGGTTGTTCACCACCTTGGTCACGTCAACAAACCCGCCGTGCTTGCCGATGGTGGAGTTCTGCCAGCTGATGGTCACGGTGCCGTTGGCATTGTCGGACAGGCTTACGCTGACAGGATTGACGGGTGAGTCGAAGCCGATGTATACGTTGGCCGAGGCCGTGGCTCCTGCGCCGGCGGCATTCACCGCGCGCACGCTGTAGGCGGTGGTGCCCATCTCGGTGACGGTGTTGTCGGTGAACGAGAGAGCCTGTCCGGGTGCCACGTCTTGGTCGATTGTGCCTACGAGCACGCCCTCACGGAAAATCTGCATGCAGTCGATTTGGGTGAGTGGGGCGCCGTTGAGCGTCAGTGTGGGCGTGGTGAAACTGATGGTGGCACCGAGGGCACCCTTGGGAGTTGCTGTCGCGGTGAGGCCGGTGGGAGCGGCAGGGGCATCGAATCCCACGCCTTCGCCGACGCTGAAGCGGTAGAGTTCGGTGTAGATGCCCGAGGAGGCCGTTTCTTGCAAGCCAATGCGGTAGACTCCTGTCTCCTCCACGGTAAGCACGGCGGAGTAGGTGGTGGGATCATCGGGCGCGATGGCGGTGGTGCCCATCAGTTGGGTGTAGCTGGCGGGGTCGGGGTTGCTGGCCAGTCCGTAGGCCATGCGCATCTTGCCGCCGTAGGCAGTGCTGGCGTCGAACTCCACGGTGTATTGCTTGTCTTTCTCCAGATAGAGGGGTGGCGACAGCATCCAGTCGTTGTTGCCGCGCAGGCCAGTGGCGATGCGCATCAGCTTCAGTACGGGCTCAAAAGCCCAGGTGTTGCCGTCGTTGTTGCCGTCGACGACGCTCCAATAGGCGTCGATCTTCTCGGTGTCGTTGAACCTCAGCTCGTAGGCTGGCGTGATATACTCGCCAAGGGCGGCCTTGTTGGAGTAGGTCTTCGCAGACGGGGTGGGGAAGTCGTCGGTAAAGGCTTCTACGGCGTAATAGAGATACCGGAGACGGTCGGGGGTGTAGTGTGCGGCGTAGGTGGTGGCTTCGGTGGTAGTGAGCAGTTCGTCGCCGGGTTCCAAGTACACATGGTAACGGATGCTGCCTGGCCTCACGTATCCGCCGTGCATGCCCGTGGTGCTCGCTGTCCAGGAGAGCGAAGCGTTGCCCTCGGCATCAATGTCGAGGTGGGCATTCTCTGGGGCAGCCGGGGCGTCGAATCCTGCCCAGGCGTCCACATATACCATACCGCCCTCGCCCACGCCGTTGGCCGCGCATACGCCGAGGCGCAGCGGCTGGCTCACGGGCAGTCCTTCAATGGTCACCGTCATACGCTCGCCGGGCGATGCCGTGCTGCTGGCCACCTCGTTGTCACCGAGCTTCACCACATACCTCAGGTCGCTGCCCAATTGTTGGGTGCCGTTGTTGGTGAGGGTGGGCATGGTGAAACTCAGGTCGATGAGATTGGGGTTCGTGGCGTTGCAGGTCCAGGTGAGATTTTCCACCATGCTGGGCGAATAGTCGTCTACTCCTGAAGCCGTGAGGTAGAGGTCGCCAAACTGCACGATGTTGTCGAATTCGTAGCATTTGAAGGCGTCGGCGTTGTGGATGTCTACCTCGGCGAGGCCCGAGGTGAGGTCTTCCTCAAGGAAGGCCCAGTAGAGTTTGCCTTGACGGCTGTCAATGGCTGCCGCCTGGTGGAAGTTGCTGGGGATGAGGCCCGTGCTGCCCACGTAGGTCTCCTCGCCGTTCGACTTGCTGATCTTGTAGAGGTCGCCCAGCGAGTCGATGCCATAGAGTTGGCCGTCGGCCTCGTCGATAGCCAACACCATGAACAGGTGTGTGGGGTCGGCTATCTTGGTGCGGTTGAGCGTGGCGTAGTCCATCTTGCAGAACTCCAGCGACTGGCCGTCGGAGGTGAAGAAGTAGCCATAGGCGCGCTTGGTGACCTTGTCGTAGGGCGTGTTGGTCCACGAAAGATAAGACAGGTCTTGGTTGGGGATGAGTTCCGAACTTGGGCCGTCGAACTGCATCTTCGCCAGGTCGAACACGTATTTCACGTAGATGGTGCCATAGCCGCCGAAGTCGTATCCGATGACCAGGTAATAGGTGTTGCCGATGATGGCGCTGCCATATTCTGCATACATGATACCCTCTGAGTCAAGGTAGATGCAGTTGAGGTCGGGCGAGGCGCTCGTTATCTCATAGATGCCGTATTTGGGTTCGTATTCTGGCCAGGAGAAGTCGGCCAGCAAGGTGCCTTGGAACTTGGCGCCGGCCGTAGTGGTGAATGGCATCTTCCGCTGGTTGGATGGCAGGGTGAGCCGGGGTATATGTACTTGTCCGGCTCGCCGTTCTGAGACGAGTTGGCGTTGCTGGGCGTCGCGTCGTGCAAAGAGGCTGTTGTCCACGGGACGGGAGTCGTGCTCACGGTGGGCTACGATGCCGAGAGGCAACTGGGCCTGTACGCCTAGCGACATCAGGAGCATCAGCAGGACGCATGAAAGTGTAGAGGTAATCGTCTTTGACATTTTTTTGGATTGATTAGGTGTTGTATGTGATTAGTTTAACGACAATAATATTACCTTTAAATGCAAAAATAGTGATTTCTCTTGTTTTTCCAATCATATTTTCCCTAAAAAGTTGTGGATGATATCATTTTGATGACAATGGTGTGAGCAAGCTTGATTATACGATGAAAGGCGGAAACCCTGATCAATACAGAGTCTCCGCCTTTTCTCTTTCCCTATAGTTCAGCCTTTTTCCCTGTTCGTATCAAATTCCGAAAGGGAAATACGCAAATAATGGCATGTAATTGATTGGCAAAAATGTCAATCCTCGTCCCATAGCTTATTCGCCATATTCGAATAAGATACATCCTCTGGATTGTAATCATCGCCAAGAGAGTCGCCTGAATCCAAACCTATTTCAGAACCGGCCATGATATGCTGTCCGATGATGGCTTCCTGGGTAATCTCTGGTTTCATATATGTCTTTTTCATTGCTCTTTCCTCCTTTTCTTTATTGAATAATCACTTTCTTTCCGTTCACGATGTACAGTCCCTTTGTGGGAGTGCTCACGCGCTGCCCATGCAGATTGTACATCGTCTTGTCTGCTGTCACTTGCTCTTTCGCGATAGTCTCTATGACTGTTGCCTCAACATCTTCGAAGGTGAAACCCGCTGCGGCTGATTCGGTATCGGGAACGGCAAGATAAGCCTTGTTGGCAGCGAGATCGAACGCGTAACCTTCTGAGGCTCCCCACCAGAAGCCTAACTCAGAGCCGTTGTGCATGGTCAGACGGTAATACTTGCAGTCTTTGTCGAGTTGAGCCATATCTCCAGCGGTGACACCTTCGTCGCCAGTAGGACGCAGACGGTTGCCGGAGCCGAGAACAGTATAATCAGAATAGTCCTCATCATCAAATAGATTGAATACAATGTGGTCGCCAGGCGTTGCAGCGGAAACCATCACACCCGTATTGGCAGGAACGATGTCACCAGTGTTGTAGGTTCCTACCACCAGTTTTCCATCTTCAATGCCTACTTCCGAGAAAGTCAAATCCTCGGGGACTTTGAAAGGATAACAGCTGCTGTAGGTTCCGAAGTACTTGCTGCCGTCGGTACAGGCAGAAGAAATCGTAATTGTTGACCCCTTGCTGGGTTGTGAGATGGTGGCCACATTTGAAGAAAGTATATCCGTCTCGTCATTCGGATAATACAATTCTATCTTGAGATAAGCCTCGCGAGGCTGATTCGATTCATTTGTTTCAAGGGTTTTGTAGGTGAAAGTTTTCCTGTCTTTGCTACAATCCACTATGTCAATCCAATTAGGCCTGTCAATTTCATTTTGTCCTGTGGCATCAGCATACCAGCGGACTCGGTAATTGAGATTGCTTAGCTCGTAATTGTCGGCTGTCGTAATCAAGGTTCCCGTTATTCCTTCGGCGTTGCTCCCCAATTCGGAAGGAGTGTAGGTCAGTTCGGGCTTAGTTGAAGGATTCTGCGTGACGGAGAGAAGATCGGTAAAAATTTCCTCTTCGTTATGTTTCAAAAACAACTTGAAATAGGCCGTGCGAGGTTTGTCGGTGGTGTTTTCTTCCAAGGTGGTGACGGTGATTTCTTGCAGATTATCACTGGGCGACGCCTCAATCCAGTCGGGTTTGCTGATTTCACCACCTTGAACACCTTTCACCCATTTGATTTTGGAGAATTGCGTATTATTCCAATCGATGTTGGTGGCACTGATTTGCAACTTTGCTGTTTTTTGCGATTCATTCCCCATTGTAGTAGCCAAAGGATCAGCTTTGAGAACGGCCGCAGCAGGTTGTGTGATGCGGACATGGTTTCCCCAAATCCAAGTTTGGTGGCCATTGTTATCATGGTATCTCAATTGAAGTTGGAAATGAGCCATGCGAGGTTGATTCGTGTCGTTTTCTGATTTGGCTTTGTAGATGACAGTGTTATTGTCCATGTCATAGTTAGCCTCAATCCAACTATTATCACCATCCTTCTGCCAGACGAAATCCACTTCGTGGATTTTATGGGGTAAATTGTAAATCGTTGTAGTCAAGGTTCCTTCTATTCCCTCGGCATTACTCTCCAAAAAGATGTTCTCGGGAGAGGTGATAGCTACAGGTTTATCTGAAGGATTCTGTGTGACGGTAATCATGTCAGAATAGGCATAGGAAAGGCCATCAGTTTCCCAAAAAATAAATTCCAACTTGAAATAGGCCGTGCGGGGTTCGCTGGAAGTGTTGCCTGTTACGGTGTAAGTGATTGTTTTCTTATCTTCACTGAGGCTCAACGTAATCCACTCACAGATGTCTTTATTATTTTGATAGCCAAGTGAGCTTTCGTTAAAGAAATACCAAAAAAACAGCACTGTTTACTTCATCAAATGTGAAATTTTGTGCCGAAAGCTCAATCGTTCCTGTTTGAGGCCCGTAGGATATGGTACTATTTAAGGGTTCGGCAGACAGAATACGAGTCGGTTCCTCTTCCTGTGCCTTCACGTTGCCTGCTCCCACGAGCATCATGGCCAGCAGGAGCAAAAATTTCAAGTGTAAAATTTTGTGCATAATATGATTAAGTTATAAGTTTATAAATGTTCAGTGTTGGAGACAAATAATCCTTGTTAGCGGCCGTAAAAGTACGAATTTTTCTGAAAAGCCAAAGAAATGCAACCAAACTTGTTTTTCTTGGAGGAGTTTTTGTTGTGTAAGATAGATGTTTACATTTTTGGGCGGTATCCATCCTCAAATGATATCATTCGCTTTTCCTTATCAGAAGACATTCTTGCTCTTCTGTCGGCAAACTGCTGAATGCAAAAAAAACTCCCCGTCTCCAAATCATGGAAACGGGGAGAATGAACCAATCTTGATGATATGGTGCCGTTAGTTCCTGAACACCAGTTCGCTGCCGAAGGAGTCGATGATGATGGGCTTGTCGCGGCTCACCTCCTCGGCCAGGATGCGGCGTGAGAGGTCGTTGAGCACATAGCGTTGGATGGCACGCTTCACGGGACGGGCGCCAAACTCGGGGTCGTAGCCCATCTCGGCCAGGAAGTCGATGGCATGGGGTGTCACCTCTATCTCGAAGCCTTGTGGGGCGAGCATCCTCTTCACCGCGTCCATCTGCAGGCGCACCACGTCGGCTATCTCGCTCTTGGTGAGCGGCAGGAACATGATGGTCTCGTCAATACGGTTGAGGAACTCGGGCCTGATGGTCTTCTTCAGCATCTCCATCACCTGGGTCTTGGTCTCCTCGATGAGCGAGGTGCGGTTGCTGTCGTTGAGTTGCTCGAACTGCGACTGGATATACTGGCTGCCGAGGTTCGACGTCATGATGATGATGGTGTTCTTGAAGTTCACCGTGCGCCCCTTGTTGTCGGTGAGCCGGCCGTCGTCGAGCACTTGCAGCAGGATGTTGAACACGTCGGGATGGGCTTTCTCTATCTCGTCGAAGAGCACCACGGAGTAGGGCTTGCGGCGCACGGCCTCGGTGAGTTGGCCACCCTCATCGTAGCCCACATATCCCGGAGGGGCACCAATGAGGCGCGACACGCTGTATTTCTCCATATACTCGCTCATGTCGATACGCGTCATCATGCTCTCGTCGTTGAAGAGGTACTCTGCGAGTGCCTTGGCCAGCTCGGTCTTGCCCACGCCGGTCGTTCCCATGAAGATGAACGAGGCGATGGGGCGCTTGGGGTCTTGCAGACCGGCACGCGACCGCCTCACGGCATCGCTCACGGCGGTGATGGCCTCCTCCTGTCCGATGACCCGCTTGTGCAGTTCCTCTTCCAGATGGAGCAGTTTCTCGCGCTCGCTTTGCATCATCCGTGTCACGGGGATGCCCGTCCAGCGGCTCACCACCTCGGCAATGTCGTCGGCGGTTACCTCCTCGCGCACCATCGAGTCGCCACCTTGCGTCTCTTTCAGCTGGCGCATGGTGTTCTCGATCTCCTGCTCCAGGGCCTGCAGCTTGCCGTAGCGTATCTCGGCCACACGGCCGTAGTTGCCTTCGCGCTCGGCCTTCTCGGCCTCGAACTTCAACTGCTCCATTTGCTGCTTGTTCTGCTGGATGCGGTCCACAAGGGCTTTCTCGCCTTCCCATTTTGCCTTGAAGGCGGCCTCCTGGTCGTGCAGTTCGGCGATGTCCTTGTCGAGCTGTGCCAGTTTGGGCTGGTCGTCCTCGCGCTTGATGGCCTCGCGCTCTATCTCGAGCTGTTTCAGCTTGCGGGTGATCTCGTCGAGTTCCTCGGGCACGGAGTCGCGCTCCATGCGCAGTTTGGCGGCTGCCTCGTCCATCAGGTCGATGGCCTTGTCGGGCAGGAACCGGTCGCTGATGTACCGCTCCGAGAGTTTCACGGCGGCAATACAGGCATCGTCTTGAATACGCACCTTGTGGTGGTTCTCGTAACGCTCTTTCAGTCCGCGGAGGATACTGATGGCGCTGGCCTCGTCGGGCTCGTCCACCATCACGGTCTGGAAGCGTCGCTCCAGTGCCTTGTCTTTCTCGAAGTATTTCTGGTATTCGTTGAGCGTGGTGGCACCGATGGCCCTCAGTTCGCCACGGGCGAGGGCAGGCTTGAGGATGTTGGCGGCGTCCATGGCGCCCTCGCTGGCCCCAGCCCCGACAAGCGTGTGTATCTCGTCGATGAAGAGGATGATGTTGCCATCGCTCTTCACCACCTCGTTGATGACGCTCTTCAGTCGCTCTTCGAACTCGCCTTTGTATTTTGCTCCGGCGATGAGCTGTCCCATGTCGAGCGAGTAGATTTGCTTGTCTTTCAGGTTCTCGGGCACGTCGCCGCGCACGATACGTCCGGCCAGGCCCTCCACGATGGCGGTCTTGCCGGTTCCGGGCTCACCGATGAGCACGGGGTTGTTCTTCGTACGGCGTGAGAGGATTTGCAGCAACCGGCGTATCTCGTCGTCGCGGCCAATCACGGGGTCGAGCTTTCCGGCACGGGCGGCCTCCACCAGGTTCTTGGCGTATTTCGACAGACTCTGGTAGTTGTCCTCGGCCGACTGCGACCTCACGTTGTTGCCCTGGCGGAGTTCGTTGATGGCAGCGCGCAGGTCGTTCTCGCCGACACCGGCGTCGCGAAGGATGCGGCTGGCGGTCGACTGCACGGTGAGCAGTGCGATGAGCATGGGCTCTATCGACACGAACTCGTCGCCCATTTTCTGTGAGATGTCGAGGGTGCGTTGCAGCACGGTGTTGGTGGTGCTGCTGAAATAGGGTTCGCCTCCCTGCACGCGTGAGAGGTGGGCGATTTCGCTGTCGGTCACCTTTTCCACTTGTGCCACGTTGGCACCCACTTTTTGGAAGATGTAGTTGCAGATATCTTTGCCTTTTACCAATATGCCTTTGAGCAAGTGCTCGGGCTCTATGGCTTGTTGGCCATTGCGCTCGGCCGTGCTCACTGCTTCCTGCACGGCCTCTTGTGCTTTGATGGTGAATTTGTCGAATGTCATGTTTTTCTCCTTTCTATATTTATTTTTGTTTTTCTCTTTTTACTTGTTTGTTTTTCTTCTGCCTATAAAGCGCAAAATCCATTCCATTTGAGAAAAACATGACAAAATGGCAGATGGGGGGTGGTGATGGGCTTTATGCCCATTCATTCTCTCTCCAGAAAAGCCTTGATTTCTTCTATCACGGCCTCGCCTTTTTTCCGGCCCTCGTCGTAGACGGCCTGCATCTCGGCGGGGTTGTGCGAGATATGCCCTATCTGGAGGGCGCTGTCGGGGCGAATGACGTAGGCCGCACCCGCTTGCTCGCGCTGCGCCACATAATCCAGTTCGTTGTTATACATGATGTGCCGCTGGTCGAGTGCGCGCACCATGTTGGGGTAGTGGCGCAGGCTCATCCGCATGAGGGGCATCAGGCGGTTGTGCCCCTTCTGGTAGCCAGCGGGCTGGGTAAGTATCACCACGTTGCGGTCGTAGCCCTCGCGTTCGAAGAAAGCCAGCGGGATGGAGTCGGCCACACCGCCATCGAGCAGCAGATGGCCACCCAAGGGCACGACGCGCGACACCATCGGCATCGACGCCGAGGCGCGCACCCAGTCGAAAAAGGTGTGCCCTCCCTTGTCGCAGCGCTGGTATACCGCCTCTCCGGTCTCCACGTCGGTACACACCACGTAGAATGCCGTGGGGTTGGCCTCGAACGCCTCGTTGTCGAAGATGTCGTGCCGGGTGGGCACCTCATGATAGGCGAACTGCGCTCCGAAGAGGTCGCCGGTCATCAGCCACGACCTGATGCTGCAGTAGCGCCAGTTGTTGGCCATCATCTTGTTGTAGCGGATGGACCTTCCTATCTGTCCCGACACATAGTTGCAGCCAAAAGCCGCTCCCGCCGATACGCCCACTATGCCATCATACTCGATGCCATGCTCCATCATCACGTCCATCACGCCGGCGGAGAACAATCCGCGCATTGCTCCGCCCTCAAGCACCAGTCCTTTTCTCATCATCGTTGTTTTTTAGCGCCTAAAGGTAACTATTTCCTTACAATTGAGCAAATATTTCTACCATATTCCGGCCTCGCAGTTGCTGTCGTGCCTGGGCTTGGCATTTCCCACGAACCGTGGCAGGGGCATCTCATGGAAACAGATGTGCAGGCCGATGGCGCGCGTCATCAGCAGGTCGTCGTGCTTCCCGTCTACGGCACCATAGCTGCCGTTCTGCTGCCTCACATAGGTGGTGTATTCGTCAAGGCACCGGCCGTCGCGCTCCACGTACAGGCCCTCTCTCACGGTCTCTATCAGCGTGGAGATGATTTCGGGTTTGGTCTTCACGTTGGTGTGGAACCCATATTTCACGGGTGCCCTCCTGCGGATGTCTTCGGCGCTCTGCTTGCGGGCATAGAGATGGGGATAGACATCGCGGATGGCATTGAGGATGTACGACGACTGGTCGCCGCCCTCCAGCCAACGGTCGTCGTCGTGGGTCTCGAGCGTGTTCGACTCGATCACGAGCAGCGCGTCGTCGTAGTAGTGGGCCACCTGCACGGCTTTCCATGCCAGCAAGTCCATGTCGATGTGCCCATACCACTGGGCGCAGACCTCTGGCCGCTCGCCCTCCATCATCCAATAGCGGTCGATGACGCAGACTACCGACCAGTCGGCCTTCGCGCTGCGCCCTCCGATGTCCACCACCACGAGATAGCGGTCGCTCACCCTGCCGTCGTCGAAGGTCTCGGGCGGTGTCCATATCCACAGCTGTCCGTCGGCGCTCTCGTCGAACCGGAGCGAGGCGAGTGCTCCGGCACCTTTTTTCGCGTGTGCCGACAGGTCGCCCCTCATGCGTGGCATGCGGCAGTTTTGCCTGAGCGAGTGGATGTGGTAGGGGTCGAACACGTGGGCGCCCGACTGCTGGAAGGCCTCGATGTCGTCGGATGGAAATTCGGAGGCCATGTTGCCGTGGTCGTTGTATTTCCTTCGCTCGTTCACATACCAGTTGATGCCCTCGAGCGTGGCGCCCATTTCCCATAGGCGCCACAGATAGCGGCCGGGCTCACGGCGGTCGCTGTCGGTGGCGCTCTCTTCGCGGTGCTGCCACAGCGTGGTGGCGAGCGCCTGGGCATTGTCGGTGGCCAACGCATACTGCTCGATCTGCCACCAGGCCACGAACAGTGCCTCGAATTGCGACTCTCCCCGTTTGGCGGCATCGTATTCGCGCTGGAAGAAGTTGCCGGTGCCGTTGGCCGTCGACTCATACACAATCATCGTATAGGGTCGGAAAGAGGCTCCGGCACAGGCCGAGCGGATGATGTCCTCCGGTGTCTTGTTGTCGGTCTTGCGCCAGAAAGCCACCTCGGTGCAGTGCACCAGGGCTGAGTCGCCACCACGGGCAGAGTTGGGCGTCTCGGCCGACCCCACCTTGATCTTGCAGTTGCGTAGTGGAATGTAGCGCAGCAGGCGGGTGTTGCGGTCGCCCATGATCTTGGTGCCGCCCTTGCTGTCGCGCCTCGGTGCCCTCGGGTTGCTCTCCGGTTCGTCATCGAGACAGAACACCTCGCTGCACCCTTCGGCCGAAGGGATGTCGGGATGTGCCGACTCCTGCTCCTCGCAAAGCGTTTGGCAGCCTAGCAGACGGATGGGGTAGCGCTCGATCACCTTGTCGAACATGCTACTCACCTCGGCCGACGCCGTCTTCACATGCCCCACAATCAGCGAGTTGAGGCCTTTCAGGTGAACGAGTTGGAGCCATGCCATGTAGATTTGCGTCACCGTCGACCCTCCCCATTGCCGGGCTTTCAGCACGATGACGCGGATGGGCCTTCCTGCCAGCCGCTGCCGCTCGAACACTTCGACGAGTCGGCGTTGCGGACGGTTGAGTACGAAGGGGATGTCGTCGCCTCCGTCTTTGGGCTTGATGCGCACATACCGCCATGCCCAGTAGAAGAAGTCGTGCCGGCAGCGCAGGGCCTCGAACTCTTCCATGGCCTCGTCGTGGCTTTGGCGCGACAGCCGGGCATAGCGGTCGATGTCGCCACACATCACCAGCCGGCTCACGCGCTCGTCGTCGATCATCGTGTCGGGGATGAATATGGGCGAGGGCAGGTAGCCACCAATCCGCACGCAGGTGCGTGGCAATGGTGCTCCCTCTCCGGTGGCGGGAACAAATGGCAGGGCTATGGCTTCGTTGCGGCGGGCGTTCTCGGCAAGGATTTGCAGGATGGCCGACTGTGTGTTGTTCATGGGCTCTTCGTTCTTGAAAATGCAAAAATAGCACACCGACCGCCATCTGTCGTGCCATTTTGCCCATGGCGCACGTCTGTTCTCAAGGGGCTTCGCCAGAGGCCTTCCCATTGGTCTCTCTTGAGGGGACGACTCTCGAATGCTTGCCGACAATCCACAAAAAAAACCAGCCAAAGGCTGGTTTCAACTATGAAAAATAATTTTTACCGACAAGAAATCATTTCTTATCGGTAAAAATTTTTCCTATCTTTTTGATTAGTGTGGTTATTCGTCCCAGACAGAATTGGAGTTGTCCAATATCTCATCACCGGGGGTGATGAGATCGCCTTCTTTGGTTGCTGGATTGTCTTCGTTGAAGATTGGCAGGCTTGCGTCCAAGAAGTCTTCGGCATCAATCGACTGAAGCCTAATCTCTGGGGTCGTGTAAGATCTTTTCATGTAAGTAAGTTTATTTAGATGTTATTTTTATTCTATTAATTGAGGCAAAATTACAGTTTAAAATCGAAATACTCTACTATCGAAGGGGTTTTCTCTTACGAATTAACATTTTTTAAATGTTTGTTAAGCATTCATTGTTCCTTCAATGATGGCATACCCGCCTCTCATGTCCCCGCTCCCAGATTGATTTTCGGTCGGCCGCACAGAGACCGCCGATGACGCTTGCTGGTGGGGTGGGGCGTGAGGGAGCCGACGAGCTGCCCAGCTGTCTCACCTCCTCTTGATTGCGGTGCTCGATGAGATATTCCTCGATTTTGTAGTTCCTGCCCTTGATCTCTCCTTGGCGGAAAGCGTCCTGGATATCGCGCTCGTAGTTGACGGCTTGGCAGAGCTGGCGCACCGTGTGCTCGCTGAACGCTCCTTTGGCAAACTCCTCGAACACTGTTTCCAGCAAGGATGCCACTCCGGTCCTCTCATGCTCGTCCGTCAGGTGGCCAGTAGTCAGCCGTTCGATGGCCTCTGAAGGTGTGACGGCCGGAGACGCTGGCACACCAGCCTGGTGGTCGGCCCCAGTATCGGCATGGGGCGGGGCAGGGCGCTCTTCACTCTCGGCATTCTGTACTGCGACGTTGCCGTCGGCTTCGTTCTCAGCAACCATGGCATGGGCGTCTGCCTCCTCTCCCACAGCAGTGAGCCCACCGTCTGCCTCTTCTTGCATAACAGGGGCTTGGCCGCCACTTTCGTTCTCATCTGCAATGGCTTGGCCACCAGCGTTTTTCTCTGGTGCGTTCAAGTCGTTCTCAGGGAGGATGGCCTCTGCCGCATTCTCAATCGGGCACTCGCCTGGGGCAGTGCCGATGCTCTGACTGTTCTTTTTCTTTCTCATTATCTTCGCATGTTGATGGTTTCGCGATGCAAAGATAGGGCGGAGAACGACTATGGGCGCGTCATTTTCGTATGGATGAGCCTATTCCACGTCGAGCTCGTTGATGAGGCCTTGCCAGAGTTCGGGCAGTTTTGTAGGTGAGGCTTCCGATGCGGTTTCCTCTTGGTTGGCATTGCGAAGGGTGAACTGGTTGCTCACTTCGTATTCCCCATATTGCTCAGGTTCGTTGACGATGATGAGTTCCTCCTGCACCGCAATCTTGCCACCCTTCCAGATGTTCCTGGTGTACGATTCGCAGCACCATGAGTTGCTGCCACCCTCAAACAGGGTTTTGGTGGAAGGATGCAGTTTGAGATTCTGCAGCGAGGGCTCGCCCAATGTGCCCAAGCGGAAGAATTGTTTTGTGCTGTCGTCCCAGATGAGCAGCGTGCTGTATGTGCGCGACTCGCACGGACCGATGAGGATGTCGGCAAAACCATCGAAGTTGGCGTCGATGAAGTGGATCAGTTTCTCGTCACCATCGGTGGCCAGCGGGTCTTCCTCGTTGGTCAGGGTCTGTATGAGCTCGTTGTCGTAATAGATGGTTGCCGTGGTCTTCTCCTCGTTCAGTTCCACCCTGAGGTGTGGGTCGCTGGTGGGGCATTGGTTAAGACTGATGAATCCATTGGCATTTGGCACGATGTCGGGAGCCTTCATGTAGGTGGTAGCGGTGTCGGTTGGCTCCTCGGCCGCCGAAAGGTCCTCTACAGTGGCCGTATCCTCATTCTCGTTGGCAGCGGGAGCAGCGGTGCTGGCGTTTTTCGTGCACCCTGTGATGATGAGGAAGATGGCCAGGGTCATGGCGACGTGGCATAGTGTAGTGACTTTCATCAAAATAGTTGTTCTTTTCATAAATAGTCGTTGATTTAAAGAATGGTATCTATTTTAATTTAGGAGTTCAGGAGTTCAGGAGTTCAGACATTACTCTTTTTTTCAAGGAGTTCAGACATTACCGCTGCTTCGTCAACAACGTTTTTGACGTTGATGATTGGTGGCAGGTGGATTCTTCGTCCATATTGACATGAATATTGTATTGTTCATTTAACCGATTGAATGACAATTGCTTACTGAGGCGAAACTCTGCTCGGGCGTGGCCTTGCGCATTTTTCTCTCGACTTATCTTGCAAAAGGAGGGGTGGCGTGATTATCTTTGTGAAGGAAATCAAACAGGATAACACATTTTTATACCATGAGAACATTGAGACGAAAGGCTCACCGCACGTCGTTCGAATACCGCGACGACAGGAGCCGCAATTTGCTGGAGGTATTCAATCACTTGTTCAACACCACGGTCAATGCCCATGTGGAGGAGGTTTTGCGACGTGCCGTCGACCATCCCTCACGCCGGTTCTGGGTGAGCGAGGAGCGTGCCCTCCGTGTGGTCCGCGCCATGGAGCGCGATGCACTTCCGCCCCGTTGCAACACCCTCAAGCGCGAGATGTATGAAGAGATTTACCGTCGGGTCAGCCACTTGTCGGCCATCCATCCCGACTGGCCTTTGAGGCGGCTGGTGTGGGTGGTGGTCCATCAGGAGGCGCCCAAGTTCTATCTTTCGGTAAGCAGTGCGCATGCCATTGTGGTGGAGGAGAAGAAGAGATGCAGGATAGAGACCATGCGAAGGCTGTCGCGCTTCTTGTCGGCGTAGTGGCGCTGCTGGTGTCGTTGGCCGGCATGGCAGGGCATCGCTTCACGGCGGTGTGCCCGGTAGGCGTAGGGCCTGGTTGTGGCATCGTCCCGCGCCTGCTCCATCCGTTGGTGCATGTGGGCCTGCTCCATGCCGTGGCCAATGTGTATGTGCTCTGGCAGCTGGTCTTTTTCTGCGACATCCGGTGCCGCCACCTGTTTTGCGCGTTTGTGGTGGCATGCTGCTGTCCGTCTTGGTTGGCCACATGGCCCTACGGCTGGATGCACCCAGGTGCCGGTCCGACGTCGGTGGTGGGCCTCTCGGGCGTGGTCTTTGCCCTTGTGGGCATGCAGGTACACCGCTGGGCGGGGCGTTGGCGCTGCTGTGCACTTCTGCTTCTTTGGCAGGTCTTGGGCTTGTGTGTGGGAACGGTGGCGGTGGGCATGCACCTCTATTGTTTCGTAGCGGGTGTGGCGCTCGCCGGGGCAGGCCGTGTCACTCGCTCCCGTTGAGTTGGCGCAGGCCTTCGGCGTAGTCGCGCTCGATGGCAGCCATGGCATCCTTGAACTCCATGCCCAGCACTTTCACTCCTAATGGCTTGATGTTGGTGTACATGATGTCGAGGATTTCGGAGTGGGCTTCTTCCAGCTCCTCTACCGTAGTGGCGTCGGCCATCTTGTCCATCAGGCTCTCCACCTCGCTGATGTAGGCCTTGGCCGAGGCCTTGTCGGTGCGCTCGGTGCGGCGCTCGCCGGTGTTGGTGCCCCCCTTGCGTGCGGCCTTCGTGCTTTTCGACTTCGTCGTGGTCGTCTTCTTCCGGGTGGGGGCCTCTTCGATGTCGTCGGCCTCCTCGGCAGGCGCGTGCTTGATGTTGCGTGCCACGAAGAAGGTCACGATGCCTAGTAGCACACCTGCCACGCACATGCCCACGAAGAGGTTGAAGCTATGCAGGGCAAAGCCAAGATAGTAGCCGATGCCGATGATGACGGCGGCCACGCCAAGTGCCCATACCAGGCTGGTGCTCAGTTTGGTCTTGTTGTACACCCCGGTGCCCCGGATGCTCGAGTTCACGTATACGCCCTTCCGGCTGATGTTGAGTTTGGCCCCTCTCGGACCTATCGACAGGCTTGGCCCTGTCTTGCTGATGTTGAGGGTCACCCACGGCAGCAGTTTGATGGTTTTCCTGATATAGGTAGGCATAGGCTGGTATGTTGATGGTTGTTTTGGCGGTTGCAGGGGTTAGTTGCCGTCTTCTCCCAGGTAGGAGTCCTTGAATCCGAGGAAGTAGAGCACGCCGTCGATGCCGATGGTGTTGATCGACTGTCGGGCGTTGGCCACCACGCGTGGCTTGGCATGGAAAGCGATGCCCAGTCCGGCCTGGCTGATCATCGGCAGGTCGTTGGCACCGTCGCCCACGGCGATGGTCTGTGCCAGGTTCACTTTCTCCACTTGGGCGATGAGCTTGAGCAGTTCGGCCTTGCGGTGGCCGTCGACCACCTCGCCCAGGTAGCGTCCGGTGAGCTTGCCGTCGTCGTCCACCTCGAGTTCGTTGGCATACATGTAGTCGATGCCGTAGCGCCGCTGCAGGTACTCGCCGAAGTAGGTGAATCCTCCGCTCAGGATGGCAATCTTGTAGCCACAGCGTTTCAGCACGGCCATCAGGCGGTCCACGCCCTCGGTGATGGGCAGGTTCTCGGCGATGTCGCGCATCACGCTCACGTCGAGGCCTTTGAGCAGTGCCACCCGCTTGGTGAAGCTTTCCTTGAAGTCGATCTCGCCGCGCATGGCGCTCTCGGTGATGGCTTTCACCTCGTCGCCCACACCGGCTCTCATGGCGAGCTCGTCGATGCACTCGGTCTGGATGAGCGTGGAGTCCATGTCGAAGCAGATGAGTCGGCGCATGCGCCGATACATGTCGTCGCGCTGGAGCGAGAAGTCCACGTCCATGTCGGATGAGAGGCGCATCAGCTGTTCCTGCATCTCGCGGCGGTCGAGCGACCCACGGAGCGAGAACTGGATGCACGCCCGGCTGTTCTGCTGTGGCTGGCGTATGCTCCTCCTACCGGTGAGACGGAGGATGGAGTCGATGTTCACGCCCTGGTTGGCGATCACCTTCGTGGCCGCCTCGATTTGTGCTGCCGAGAGGGTGCGCCCTATCAGCGTGAGGATATAGCGGTTCTTGCCTTGCCGGCCCACCCACGCCTCGTATTCGTCGTCGCTGATGGGTGAGAATCCGATGTTCACGCCCAGTTCGGTGGCCTTGAATAGCAATTCCTTCATCACCTGTCCGGAGTGCATCTCGTCAATGCGGATGAGGATGCCCAGCGACAGGGTGCTGTGGATGTCGGCCTGGCCGATATCGAGAATCTGGGCTTCATAGCGGGCCAGGATGCCCATGACCGAGGCGGTGAGTCCTGGCCGGTCTTGTCCGGTGATGCTCACCAGTATCTGTTCTTCGTTGTTGCTGATGGGTGTTGTCATGTGATTTTTGCACAAAATTAAACAAAATTTTCGATATCTCCTCTCACTTTGCCGGTTTTTTTAAGACGGGGCGCTCACTTGCCGCCGAAGGCCTTGCCCCTCAGGCTGTTGAGCACCACGCTCAGGCTCGAGAAAGCCATCAGGGCGCTCGCCCACATCGGGGTGATTTGGAAGTCGTAGCCAAGAAGGTGCGCGGCTCCTGCGGCCAGGGGAATGCATACCACATTATATAAAAATGCCCAGAAAAGGTTCTCTCGGATGAGCCTCACGGTCTTCTGGCTCAGCACGAGGGCCTCGGGTATGCGGCGCAGGTCGTCGCCCATGAGTGTCATCTGTGCCACGTCGATGGCCACGTCGGTGCCTCCCCCCATGGCGATGCTCACGTCGGCCTGGGCCAGGGCTTGCGAGTCGTTGATGCCGTCGCCCACCATGGCCACCACCTTGCCTTCGCCTTGCAACTGCCTCACCAGGTTTTCCTTGTCCTGGGGCTGCACCTTGCTCTGGTAGTGGGCAATGCCAGCCTTCCCTGCCCAGTAGGCGGCAGCTTCCTCCTTGTCGCCACTCATCATGTGCACCTCCACCCCCATGTCGGCCAGGCGTTCCATTGCCTCGCGGGCATGGGGTTTCAGCATCTCGCGCTCCTCGAGCGGCAGGTCGTCGGCCTTGGTGAAGTCGATGGCCGGATTGGCCTTTGTCAGGGTGCCGGTCTTGTCGATGACCATGGCGTCGACACGGCGTATGAGTTCGAGAGCGGTGGCATCCTTGATGAGGATATTGCGGTTGGCGGCCTGTCCGATGCCCACCATCAGGGCGGTGGGGGTGGCGAGGCCGAGTGCGCACGGACAGGCGATGACGAGTACCGAGACGGCCGACATGA
The DNA here is from genome assembly GCA_900320585.1 of uncultured Prevotellaceae bacterium. Taxonomy (GTDB): domain Bacteria; phylum Bacteroidota; class Bacteroidia; order Bacteroidales; family Bacteroidaceae; genus Prevotella. The sequence continues at coordinate 28,812 of ONSV01000006.1, forward strand.
TGGCATGGGGCAGGCCGGCGTTGCCTCCCACTGCCCACCAGATGAGGAAGGTGAGCAGGGCGATGAGGGTGACTGCGGGGACGAAGACCATGGCGATGCGGTCTACGGTGCGCTGCACGGGAGCCTTGCTGCCCTGTGCCTCCTCCACCATGCGTATGATCTGGGCAAGGGCGGTGTCGTCGCCCGTCTTCTTGGCTCTCAACCGCAGGTGTCCCTGGCTCACCACCGTTCCGGCGAGCACCGTCGACCCCCTCTCTTTCTGGGCGGGCGAGGGCTCGCCCGTGATCATGGCCTCGTCTACCCAGGCGGCGGTGTCGAGCATGAAGCTGCTGGCCCAGGTCACCATGCCGTCGACGGGAATCTTCTCGCCGGCATGCACCTCCAGCACGTCGCCCCGGCTGATGGTGGAGATGGGCACCTCCTCGGTCACCGACCGTCGGCTGCCGTCGGCAGCTGTCTCCTCGCCTTGGTAGAGTCGGGCGGTCTTGGGCCTCATGCCCATGAGGCGGCCTATGGCGGCGGCTGTGGCCTTCCGGCTGTGCTCCTCGAGCAGGCGGCCCGTGAGCACGAAGGTGATGATCATCACCGACGAGTCGAAGTAGGTGTGCCAGTCCATCCCGCGGCTGCCCCATAGCCTTTCTCCGGCAAAAGTGTTGACCACGCTGAAGAGGAAGGCGATGCCGGTGCTCAGTGCCACCAAAGTGTCCATGCTGGCCGTGCGGTGGCACAGTTGCCGCCAGGCGCGTATATAGAACTCACGGCCGCAATACACCAGGTTGAACAGGGCCAGCAGCATGCTGGTCTGGTCGGCCACGGTGCGCGAGCCGATTCGCAGCCATCCCGTCGAGATGGCCATCACCAGCAGTGCCACCACCCACGACACCACCACTTTCCGGCGCAACTCCGTGTATTCGCGGCGCTCCATCTCGGCCACACTGCGGTCGGCCTCAATCACCAGGTCGTAGCCGATGGCACTGATCTCGCGCTTCATGTCGTCGAGGGTGATGAGGCTGTCGTCCCATTCCACCAAGGCCGTGCGTGAGGGCAGCGACACCGACGCCGAGATGATGCCATTGAGCGACCTCAGCCGTTGTTCCACATTGGCCGAGCAGGCCGAGCAGGCCATGCCAATCACGGGTATTGTCTTCTTTTGTGTCATGTCTGTGGTGAGTTGTGGGCGCGAAATTACCATTTTTCGGCCAAATGGCAAAACAAAGCCATGGGTTTTTCGGAAAAAGAAAAAATCGGCGCCCCATGGCGAAAAACTTCCTGCAATGCTTTCGCGTTTGCGGAATAATTGCTATCTTTGCGCAACTAACACTCCACAATTTAAGAACACAACCCTACACCGTGCATATCGTTATTGCTGGAAACATCGGCAGCGGCAAGACCACCCTCACCAACTTGCTCGCACGCCACTATGGATGGATACCCAAGTTCGAGGCGGTAGACCATAACCCCTACCTCGACGACTATTACAAGGATATCCCCAGGTGGTCGTTTGCGCTCGAGGTCTATTTCCTCAAGCAGCGCTTCCGCGACTTGCTCGATATCGCAAGCTCGGAGCAGACCGTCATACAGGACCGGAGCATCTTCGAGGGGGTATACGTCTTTGCCGCCAACAACCATGCCATGGGGACGCTCGATGACCGCGACTTCGAGTGCTACATGCAACTCTTCGAGTCGATGATGACCGTGGTGCGCGTGCCCGACCTCATGATCTACCTGCGCGCCTCCATCCCCCATCTCGTGCAGAACATCCAGCACCGGGGAAGGGACTATGAGCAGCAGATGCAGCTTGACTACCTCAAGAACCTCAATCTGCTCTACGAGGACTTCATCTATCACCAGTACAAGGGCAAGGTGCTCACCGTGAATGTCGACGATGTGGACTTCCTCAACCGGAAGGCCGACTTCGCCCGCATCGTGGAGCGTATCGACGCCAATCTCTTCGGACTATTCCCCGAAACCTAAACATACTTTCAACATGCATATCGCAGTAGCCGGAAATATCGGAAGTGGGAAAACCACGCTCACCAGAATGCTCGCCAAACGCTATGGCTGGGAACCGCGTTTCGAGCCCGTAGACAATAATCCCTACCTCGACGACTTCTATGCCGACATGGAGAGGTGGTCGTTCAACCTGCAGATCTATTTCCTCAACAAACGCTTTAAGGAAGTGGTGGAAATATCCCAGAACAAAGGGTATATCATACAAGACCGCACCATCTTCGAGGATGCCCGCATCTTCGCGCCCAACCTGCACGACATGGGCATGATGAGCGACCGCGACTTCGCCAACTACAGCGACCTTTTCGACCTGATGATATCGCTCGTGGGGCTCCCCGACCTCATGATCTACATCCGCTCCACCATCCCCAACCTGGTGGCCCAGATCTCGAAGCGTGGCAGGGAGTTCGAGAAGTCGATCCGCATCGACTACCTGCAAGGACTCAACGACCGTTACGAGGCTTGGATTGCCAACTATACCGGGCATCTCATCATCGTCGATGGCGACACCTGCAAGTTTGAGAGCAATCCCGCCGACTTCAAGAAAATCACCGACAATATCGACGCACAACTCTACGGACTCTTCCCGTTCGAAGAGCAAACCTGACAGCACTTGTCTTACCTTTCTTCATCTTTATGTGTTATAGACGGAATAGGGAAGATTATGGTTAAAAAACGTTAAATTTCTATCACTTACACTCATTTAGTGCATTTTCAGCCAAAAGTTTTTGGCGAAATGTGGCATTTTTCAAAAAGTTTTCATACTTTTGCACCAAAGTAGATGCAAAAGCCGTTGTGTCCGCTTCCATTTCTTATGTGGATAAGTGTGGAGAGACGGCAATGACCACTATAATCTTTATACAATAATTGATGATTTGGAGATAAAATAGAACAAAGCGTGCAAAAGGAATCATAGACATCATTAGCCACTCGTTTGGACATATCTTGACGATGGCCGTAGAGGGCAAATGTTTATCTACCTCAGCATAGCCTACTCCAGTAGACATTCTTTTTCTCCAGTCTCATGAGTGATGAAATCAAACTGATAATCAATAAATTCATAAAATAAACAAAAAAGTAATTATCATGAAAAAGTGTTTACTTGGAATCGCCATGCTGCTCACAGCTGGCTTCTCGTTCGCACAACAGGAAACCTACACCATCTCCCCATCTGCCTCTTCGATGGAGTTCGACATTGACGACCCCGCTGCCACCGACAAAGTGGTGAAGGAGTTCTCCTTGATGTTGAATGTGCCAGAGGTAGAGAACTACAGGTCTGGTCTTTGCTTCATCACAATCCCCGAGGGATTGCAATTGGTATCATACAGCACAAGAACGGAAGTCTGGCACCAGGCTGCCGGAGCTTTCGCCAGTGGTGAGCTTCAAGACCCCATCGTCTCTTCCGAATACGATAAGGAGCACAATGTGCTTAAAGTGGCCTTCACACATGCCACCGCGGATTTCGGCGTGCCATTCGAACTGTCAGAGCCCATTTGCAAGTTCAAGGCCAAACTTACCAGTAAGTTGGTTATCGGTGAGCAGAATTTCCTTATCTCAGAGAATCACTACCCTGTAGGATATGTGGGTGAGGATACCCGTATGGTGCTCGTGAAAATGGATGATACCGAGATCATGCCCCAGGAGACTGAGACGCCTATCGAGTTGAAGGCCAAACTCACCGTGGGTGCCAGTGGTTATGCCACCCTCTGCTGGCCTGGAGCCCTCGACTTCGCTGGAACAGGTCTTACCGCCAACGTGGCCATCAGCACCAATGATGGTTTCGTGCAGCGCGAGGAAGTGAGCAAGGTGCCCGCAAGCACTCCCGTTATCCTCTCCGCCGATGCTGGTTCTTATTATCTGAAGAGTGCTGTCGAGAACAACTTGGCCGCTCCTGCTTCGAACATACTCAAAGGTACTGCCGATGCCGCATACACCGCTACCAGCAACACCTTCGCTCTGGCCCAGAAGACTGAGGGCGTAGGTTTCTATCGCTGCCAGGCTGGTGTGGAGATTCCCAAGTACAAGGCCTATATCGAGCAAGCCGGTTCTGCCGACGAGTCGTTCCTCTTCGAGGAGACCACTGGCATCAACAACGTTGAGGCTGAGGCCGACAATGCCGATGTTTACACCATCTCGGGCGTGAAGGTGCAGAACCCCAGCCAGAAAGGCATCTACATCATCAATGGTAAGAAAGTCGTGAAGTAATCGACTTGATGATAAGTCAAAATCCCTCCTTCGGTCCTTGTTCTCTAAGGTCAGGGGAGGGATTTTTTAAAATTTGAGGCTTGCATGTATAAATATAATAATGTATAGCTCAAAGAGCCCCGAAAATAATTGATTCGAGAATACCTAATATTAATAGATTTATGAGACATTTAAGATTACTGCTAACTTTTATGTCAGCTTGTGTCGTGTCGTTTGCAATGGCATTCGACATTACCGTCGACGGAATCGGTTACAACATAGTCGACCGCACCGCCCATACGGTGACCGTATCAGGCTGGGATGAAAATTATTTTACATCCTCTACCAATCCCACCAACCCTAACATCGGGACTGGAAGTGGCGATGTCTCGGGACCTGTCAACCTGGTGCTCCCCTGGAGAGTCTACCACAATGGTCTCTACTACAAAGTGGTGAGTATCAACGACCGTGCCTTCTCCGACTGTACGTCGATGAAGACGGTCACGATACCCAATTCTGTTTCTTCTATCGGCGACTATGCTTTCCAAGGTTGTACCAACCTGCAGACCGTCACCGTGCAGTGGACTAAACCTCTCGGCATCTCCGAGGAAGTATTCGATGGCGTCGACCTCAGCGGTGTGGTGCTCCGGGTGCTTTCAGGCTACAAGACTGTCTATGAGGAAGCCGATGTATGGAAGAACTTCAAAGAGGTGCGCGTGTATGAAGACATCGATGTCATCATGATGTTCGAGGACGAACTGGTGAAGGAAATCTGCGTTTCGAACTGGGACCTCAACAACGATGATGAGCTCTCCTACCGTGAGGCCATGGCCGTGAATGATGTCAGTGGTGCCTTCATTGGCAATACCGAGATCAAGAGCTTCAACGAGTTCCGCTCTTTCTCAGGAGTGACCGTTCTCGGACAGAACGCTTTCAAAGGCTGCTCCAGCCTCGAGTCCATCCAGTTGCCTTCCTACCTTACCACCATCCAGAAAGAGGCCTTCGTAGGTTGCGAGTCACTCAAGTCGGTGACCATTTACAACAAAGTCACCTCTATTGCCGAGAAGGCTTTCTATGAGTGTGCCAACATCGAGACTCTCACGATGTCGACGGCCATCACCACCATAGGCGACTATGCTTTCTATGGTTGTGCCAAATTGAAGGCTGTCTCTCTGCCCGTCGCCCTTACCACCGTCGGAAAACATGCTTTCGATGGATGTTCGAGCATTGCAAGGTTCTATCTTTACTATAAGGTGGAGTCGATTGGCGAAGGTGCTTTTGCCAACTGTACCTCATGTGCCAATTTCCAGGTACATGCAAATAACCCCTATTTCACTACCAATCTCTATAGGGTGTTGTCAAAGGATGGTACCACACTCTACGTGTATCCTGCTGGTATGACCACGAAGAACTATGCGTTCCCAGTGTCTGTGGTCAACATCGCTCCTTATGCACTTGCCGGAGCATCGAATATCACCTCGGTCACCTTCAACAATGTGGAGACCATTGGCGACTATGCTTTCGACGGATGTGAGAACTTGGCTACGGTCAGTTTCCCCGAGAGCGTCAAGTCGGTGGGCAAGGGTGCTTTCCGCAACTGCCAGAGCCTCTACACCCTTATGATGACCGACCAGCTCACCAGCATAGGCGAGAAAGCTTTCGAGGGTGTGGCACAGGGCATCCGTACTGAGGTGAAATGGACCTCTCCGCTCTCCATCTCGAATGGCACTTTCTCCAACTTCACACCGGTCACCGATGGTGGCATTACCGGTCGTCTGTTCGTCCCGGTAGGCACGGTCAATGCTTACAAGAGCGCCAACGGTTGGAAGTGGTTCAGCTTCATCAAGGAAGGTACGATTGCCGACTATGCACAGGAAATCATACAGTTCAAGGATGCCAAAGTGCAGGAAATCTGCGTGGCCAATTTCGATAGCGACCACGACGGTTACGTCACCTACGATGAGGCTGCCGCCGTCACTTCCATCGGCACGCTGTTCAATGGTGCCGAGATCGCTTCCTTCGACGAGCTGCAGTATTTCACCCATCTCACTACCATTCCCGCAGAGGCATTTGCCAACAGCACCCTCACGAGTGTTGTACTGCCCAATTCGGTGGTGACGATTGGTGCCAATGCTTTCGCTTTCTGCAACAAACTGAAGACCTTCAACGTGCCGGCATCGGTCAAGACCATCGGCAATGGCGTGCTCAAGTCGTGTGCTGCGCTCACCGCCATCACCGTCGATGAGGCAAACGCCAACTACACCACTGGCATTGGAGCGCTCTTTACCAAAGACCACTCCACATTGTTGCAGTTCCCCGCCTACAGCAGCTATACCAATATCATGATTCCCGACGGCGTGAAGACCATCGCACCTGAGGCATTCCTCGGCGCATCACGCCTCAAGACCGTGAGCATCTACAAGTCGGTGCAGACCATCGGCGAGAAGGCTTTCGCCAACTCCTCCATCAACAAGGTCATGGTCTACTGGACAACACCGCTCACCGTGCCTGCCAACACCTTCGAGGGTGTGGATGTGGCCAATGCCACGCTCAATGTGCCCGTGGGTACCGAGAGCCTCTATAGCGCTGCCAACGTTTGGAAGGACTTCGGCACTGTCGAGGCCTTCACCGACGAGTATTCCGACATGATTTTCGCCGATGCCAAGGTTGAGGCTATTTGCGTGTCGAAATGGGATACCAATGGCGATGGCAAGATGAATGGTGCCGAGGTCAAGGCCGTAACCGACCTGGGCAATGCCTTCACCGGCAACACCGAGATCACCTCGTTCGAGGAGCTGAAGTACTTCACCGGCCTCACCGAGATTGCCGCCAATGCCTTCAGGGGCTGTACCGAACTGGGCAAGGTCGTTCTGCCGTCAACCATCAAGACCATCGGCGAGAGTGCCTTCGAGGGTTGCGATAAGATGACCACCGAACTCAACATCGCTCTGGTGACCATCGGCAAGAAAGCCTTCTATGGATGTAATGCCATCACTTACTTCTATCTGCGCAACAATGTGGCCTTCGTAGGCGAGGGTGCTTTCGCACACTGCGCTTCGCTTACCCGCTTCATCGTGCAGTCGGGCAACACCAACTACAAGGCTGTCACCGACATCCTCTTCAATGCCGACAACACTGTTGTCATCGCTTATCCTGCTGGCAAGAAGGCTGGCGACATGAATGCCAACGAGATCATCAAGGAGATCTATCCTTATGCTTTCAGTGGTGTGTCGAAGATGACCTCGTTCAACTTCAACCAGATTACCACCATTGGCGATTTCGCCTTCGAGGATTGTACCGGTCTCAAGTCTATCGTGATTGGCAGCAAAGTGACCACTATTGGTGCCAGCGCCTTCAAAGACTGCTTTAACATGCAGAGCATCGATATCCCTGCCAACGTCACCTCTATCGGCGAGAAGGCATTCAATGGCATGCCTGCATCCGTGAGATGCCAGGTGGCTTGGAACACCCCGCTCTCCATCAACGACAATACGTTCTCCAACTACGAGGAACTCTCATCTGGTCAGGTTTCTGGCATCCTCTTCGTGCAGAAGGGAACAAGGGATAAGTATATCATCGCTCCGGGATGGAAGTTCTTCCAGATCTTCAAGGAGATGAGCATGGCCGACTACGATGCTACCATCATCGATTTCGCCGACCCACTCGTGGAGAAACTTACCGTGGCTAATTGGGATGCCGACGGTGACGGACATATCAGCTATGACGAGGCTTCGGTTGTGGCCAACCTTGGCAACGTCTTCACCGGTCAGCCCATCACCTCGTTCAACGAGCTCCAGTATTTCACCGCTCTCACCGAGATTGGCGACAATGCGTTCAAAGACACCCAGTTGGCTGCCATCACTATGCCCGAGGGTATCACCCGCTTCGGAAAGAGTTCGTTCCAAGGCACAGCCCTGGTTACCTTCAACCGTCTGCCCAACCTCACCGAGATTGGCGACAGCGCGTTCGCATACAACAGCGGCTTCCAGGCCGTATCCATCTCGCAGAATATCCAGACAGTGGGAACGGGTGCCTTCAAGGGCTGCCCGAATCTGACTGCCATCACTGTTGATGCCAACAATGCCAACTACTCTTCGGTCGACGGCGTGCTCTACAACAAGGCCGGCAACGTCCTGCTGCAGTTCCCCGCTGCCAAGACCATCGGTGCCGAATATGTGCTCAGCACTGATGTCACTGAGATAGGCGAGGATGCCTTCACCATGAGCAGCCAGCTCGTGATTCTCTCGCTCCACGAGGGCGTCACCAGCATCGGTGCCAATGCGTTCCGCGCATGCGAGGCGCTCGACTCTGTCATCGTGGCATGGCATACACCGCTTGCCGTACCTGCCAACACCTTCTCTGGTGTCAATGTGAAGAATGTGTCGCTCAGCGTGCCAAAGGGCACTCTCAGCGCCTATAAGGCCGCTGATGTATGGAAGAACTTCCGTATCGATGAGTATCTCGACGATACCTCTGTCATCGAATTCGCCGACGCTACCGTAAAGGCCATTTGCGTGGATAATTGGGACCTCGACAAGGATGGCGAGCTCACCGTGAACGAGGCCAAGCAGGCATATAGCCTGGGAAGCTCGTTCCAGGGACAGCCCATCACGTCGTTCAGGGAACTGAAGTACTTCACCGGACTGATTGCCATTCCGTCCAACGCGTTTGCCGGCTGTACCGCTCTCAAGGCTATTGAGTTGCCGAAGACCGTCAAGAACATCCAGAATGGTGCCTTCTCAGGTTGTACCAGCCTCACTTATCTCCAGATACCGGTAGCCACCAACCAAATTGGCAAGGGAATCCTCGCCAACTGCTCCTCGCTCACCAGTATCTCTGTGGCCCTGGGCAACACGAATTATGTGGCCGAGGATGGCGTGCTATTCAGCAATAATATGAAAACGCTCCTCGTTTATCCCGCTGGAAAGCAGGGTGCTTATGAGATTCCTTCATCGGTGGAGACCATCTTCTCCTACGCCTTCTCAGGCGCCGCTGGTCTCACTTCAGTCATACTGCCGCATTCGCTCAAGAATATCGACGAAGGTGGTTTCGGCAAGTGTACGTCGCTCAAGTTCATCAGCATTCCTGCCTCGGTGAAAAGCATCCAGAAGTTCGCCTTCAATGCCTGCACTTCGCTCAAGGCCATCAAGGTGGCTTGGAACCCCGCACTCAATGTGGAGAATGACGTGTTCTACGACTTCAACTTCGAAGGCTCCCGTCTCTACGTGCCCGCCGGCTCTTACGAATCCTACGCTGCGTGTGTACCCGAAGATCCCGAATCGGGCAACTGGGGCTCCTTCGCCAAGATTCTGGAGTATCCCAACTGCGACGTCAATCTTGATGGCAGGGCCGACATGCTCGATGCCGTCGATATCGTCAAGTTCGTCGTCGGACAGCCCGCTGACGCCTTCGACCAGTATCTCGCCGACTTCGACAACGACGAGGAAGTGACCGTGGCCGATGCCGTGATTCTCGTGGGCAAGATTGCCGAAGGTGTGGCCGCTCCCAACATCCAGTATGCCAACGCGGCTCATGGAACGGACGAGTACGAGGCCGTCACCCTCACCAAGGACATCAACAACGTGCTATCCCTCTGCGTCAGCAGCGAGCTGCCCTACACCGCCTTCCAGTTCGACCTCGTTCTTCCCGAACTCTCCGAGGTGACGGTAGCCAAGCTCACCGAACGTCTCAAGGGACATCAGATGCTCTACAACAAGATTGGTGAGAACACCTATCGCTTCGCTGCACTCTCCATCTCCAACAAGACCTTCGCTGGCAATGATGGCTCTGTCATCAACATCCTGGCCGGCAATCCCGACCTCGACGAGATCATGGTCGAGAACATCAAACTTGTCACCGTTGATGGCGCAGTGCACCGCTTCGACAACATCACCACCGCCCTGCCTACCGACATCGCCGAGACGATGGGTACGGCAACCGGCGTCATGGAGGATGGCGTCTACTACTCGCTCAGTGGTATGCGCGTAGACCATCCTACAAAGGGTGTGTATATCCTCAATGGCAAGAAAGTAGTTATCAAATAATCAATGCTTCGAACAATGAGAAAGAAAATTATATTCCTGGTCATGGCTCTCATGAGCCTTGCCTATACGTCGAAGGCTGAGAGCGTGAAAATCAATGATTTCGCTGTCACTCAAGGCGAAACCATCACGGTGACGCTTGACTTCACCAATACACGTCCCGACCTTACTGCTTTCAGCATTGACCTCACGTTGCCTGAAGGACTCACATTGGTCGAAGCAACGGCTACCGACAGGTATGCTGGTGAAATCACTGTGGGCCAGCCCGATGATAATGTCTACAAGATCTGTGGTCTTGACGCCAACCTGGGTGTCATTAGCGGCACTTCTGGCGCACTCCTCGAGCTCACTTTCAAAGCCGATGAAAGAATGCGTCCTGGTACCTACGAAGGCCTCATATCCAATGTTGAGTTCATCACCTCCACACGTCTGTATGTGCGTCCAGGCGAAACTCCTTTCACAGTGACGATTGAGAAGGGTACAGCCGCACTGCTGGGCGATGCCAACGAAGATGGCTTCATCAATATGTCGGATGTGACATTTGTCATCAACTATATTCTTGGCAAGAGTCCATCTCCATTTGTCTTTGCCAATGCAGATGTAACAGATGATGGATACATCAATATGTCCGACGTGACCGCTATCATCAACATCATCCTTGGTAAGTAATTCCTTTTGAGGTTCACAACCTCAATACCTCACCGTCTCCCGCCTTCCTCGCTCAGAAGAAGGCGGGAGATCTTTTTTTGTGTCCATACGAAAATGCCCTGAAGTCTTTTTTCTCGGATGTTATTTTTGCACCGTCAACAGGATAATACATTTTTTAAACATCCAAAAACATGAGAAAAAACAAGTTTTCAGTAGGTCGTCTCACAGAGACCATTCTCCAACTGGCCGCCATCGCCGCTGGCGCTGATGCCGGTATGCTGATGGCTGCCGCCACGCCATTGCCCGATGCAGGCAAGACGCAGGGCGGTGAAGAGCAGTACAAAGGCACCACCGAACACCACACCACTGCAGGTGCGGCTGCCCAGTATCCCAACAACCCCGCCGGTATCCTCACCGAGACGCAGGCCCGTGCCGATGCCGACGCCGAGATGTACCAGAAAGACATCGACGAGCGCATCACCCGCATCCGCCCGATGGCCACCCCCATCGACTAGATCTCGCGCTATGCCCACAGCCAGCACGCCAGGTCGTTCGAGGTGAAGTACTACAGCGTGGGTACCCGTCCGGTGAAGACCACGCTCACCGCCGCCGTCACCGCCAGCAACGGCGTCTCCACCGCCATCCGCGTGGCCGACCCCGACATGTTCACCCTCGACGACACCATCCGCGTGGTGGGCGTCAAGGCCATCGAGAACCACAAGGGAGTGGCCTATGATGCCAATGATGCCAGGACACCCGACCTGGAGCTCTGCGTCTGTGGCAAGACCTCCGACGGACAGCCCATCGTCTTCGCCGTGAACGGAACGGAGGTCAACGGGCAGAACATCGGGGTGCCCGCCATCTCGAATGGCACCGTGCTCATCCGCATGGGCAAGTCGTGCGGCGAGCTCGACGTGCAGACCGGCCGTTTCAACAACATCCCCACCTCCGAGCTGCAGTACTGCCAGAACTTCATGGCACAGATTGAGCAGTCGACCCTCGACAAGATTGCCGCAAAGGAAGTGAACTGGGGCTTCAGCGACCTGGAGGAGGACAGCATCTACGACATGCGCCTGGCCATGGAGAACAGCTGCCTCTTTGGTGACATGAACGTGGTGAACCACTCGGTGAAGGACGGTATGTCGCAATGGTTCACCAAGGGCATCTGGTGGCAGGCCGGCAAGGATATCGAGGTAGGCACCTGGAACGCGACGAAGAACGCTACCGTGATCACCGACGAGGACCTCGTCGACATCTCACGCGACCTCTTCGTGGGTACTGGCATCGGCAACAAGCGCAAGGTGATGTTCTGTGGCTCCGACTTCCTCTCGGCACTCTCCAAAATCGACAGCGACAAGTTCCGCCTGAAGGACACCGTGGAGGTGTGGAACCTGAAGTTCAAGAGCTGGGAGACCGACTTCGGCGAGATTCTCGCCATCCATCATGAGCTCTTCGACCTCAATGGCATGGCCGACTGCGCCTTCGCCCTCGACCCAGAGTTCCTGACGAAAAAGACCCACCTGAGCTGGAGCCGCAACATCCTCGACCTGAAGAAGGCCGGCGTGCGCAACACCGATGCCGTGGTGCTCCAGGAGATCAGTTGCCTCTACCTGCGCTACGCGAAGGCCCACGCCCGCCTGCGCCTGGCACAGGAGTGATGCCCATCCGCAACCCATAACCCGTAGGCGGTGGTTCTTAAGAGCCCATCAATCCCATTGGCTCATCATACCCACTATGCCCATTATGCCCATTGAGCCCATTATGCCTATTGAGCCCATCCAGCCCACCAAGCTCAAGCCACCGCCTACATCCTCCCAAAAACCAATTACCACCATCATCATGACAAAAACCTACACGTCAAAAACCGAGGTGAGTTTCAACGTGCGCGTAGATGACGCTTGGGTGCATGTTGGATTCGTGCCGCTCACCCTTGGCGGCAGCTACTTCACCACGTCGGACACCCGCTTGCAGGAAGCCATCGAGAGGCACCGCTTCTTTGGCCGTTGGGTGACCGTGGCTCCCCAGGCGCCCGCCACCGACCATCCTTCGGAAAACGATGCCGGCAAGCCCTCTGGTGGTCCACAACCCATCTCTTTCGGTTCGCTGGCCGATGCCAAGGAGTGGGTGGCCGCCGAGTATGGCATCTCCAGAACACTGTTGCGCACCCGTGCGCAGATAGAGGCCGTGGCGCTCGACCACGGCAAGATTCTGACCATCGACAACCCCTCAACCCAATCGCATTATGACTACATGGAAAGACCATAAGGAACGCCGCACCCCCTTCCTCTCCAGGGGAATGGGGCGAACCGCCGATCTGGAACAGCGGGTCGAGGCACTCGAAGCCATCGGGGCTAATGGCGGTAGCCTGGTCTTCGTCAAGCAGCTGCCGGCCCATCCCGACCCCAACATCACTTATGTCATCTACACCGACTCATGAGATACCTCGTAAAAGACATACTGCGCGATGTGCGAGTGCGGCTTGACCTTGATGCCGAAGACCAACCGCTCATCTCTCAGGCCGACCCGCCCTCGCTCACCATCGACAAGATGATCCTTGCCCAGGTGGAGTGGGGGCAAGGCAAGTCATCGAGGAGGCCCCGGTGTGGAAACTGCATACGGGTGTCCCGATTACGGGCGGAGTGGCTTGGCACGACGCGCCAGGGGTGGGGATGGGACTGCTTCTCCTGCCCGACGATTTCCTCCGGCTCATCGCCATCCGAATGAGCGACTGGCAGCGCGACGCTAAAATCATCACTGCCCACGACGACGAATACCAATGGCAGTCGAGCCGCTTCCCCGGCATCAGGGGCAATCCCCAACGACCGGTCGCAGCCATCGTCTCCACGCCCGTGGGATGGGCTGCCGAACTCTACAGTTCGATGGCAGGTCCCGATGTCACTATCGCGAAGGCGCTCTACCAACCCGTGCCACGCATCCAGCATGATGCCATCCTCCTTCCACCGCTGCTCTATCACGACATCATCCAGCGCATCGCCCTCTTGGTAAGCCAATGCTCCCAGTGGCCGGGCGCACAGTAGCATCGCAAAAGCCACCAAAACCTATTTTTCATCAATTACCCCCCAAAAAACAAATCATCAACCAACAACCATGAGAAACAAATGGAAAAGAATCTACGACTTGGGATGTTATGGCAGTCTGGCCGCTGTCTGGCAACGATTCCCTGAGGGTGGCAATCCCGGAGACTATCTCCATATCGGCGCCACCGCCTATTTCTGGGACGAGGCGCAAGGCAACTGGAGGGCCGATGTCTATGAGCATACCGACAGCTACAGGCTGCTCCATCAGGAGGGCGACCTGGCCGTCTCCAACGATGTCAGCATAGGCGGTCGGCTCAAGGTCATGCAACAGGCCGTGGTGAAAGGCAACCTGAAGGTGGAGGGCGAACTCCTCTGCCGGCATCTCCGAGGGCGCGGCCGAGGGTTGTTCGACTCTTACGGGGCGCTTGCCGCTGCCTGCCCCTCGCCCCGTCGTGGCGATTGGGCCTTGGTGGGTACAACCGCTCAACCTGCACTGTGGAACTGTGCCATCGATGGCGAGTGGCAACGCATGGCTGAGCATATCGCCCTGGGCGACACCTTCCATCTCGATGCCTATCAAGAGGCAAAGACTGTTGTCGACCGTATCGCGGCAGCAGGATATGTCTTTGCCGGAGTAGCCCATCCCGCCATGACCAATCCCATGCAACCCTCCGACCATAATGTGTTCTATCTCGCTGCCGATCCCGGCATTTATGAGGCCTTCGGCGGTGTCAGGGTAAGGGCGTTGAGTGCCCTGATGTGGACTCATTCCACCGACACCGACCATAATGGTACCCCCGATGGCCAGTGGACGGCTCAAGCCATTCTCGGCAATGTCTTGGTTCAGACGGAGAACCTGGCCAACGAGGCGGTGACCACCCCGAAGATAGCCGATGGTGCGGTTACCACAACTAAGATAGCCGATGGTGCGGTGACGGAGGAGAAGATTGCGGAGGCGGTGAGCAAACTGCTGCGCTTCCGCGAACTGCGCTTCCTGAAATATTGGAAGACAATCCTGCCAGCCGAAGAAGAGGAAGGAACATACGCCATCGCGCCGAGGTATGGTGGCGTGGCCTACTACAAGGGCGGACGATGGTTCAGCGAGCCATACTCAGCCGACCTGCTCTACATCGACTGTGCGCATGAGCGGCTGATGAGATGGAACGGTGTGCAGTTGGTGGAACTCTCCACCATCCCCTCGCTCAAGACCATCAACGGCCAGAGCGTCATCGGCACGGGCGACATCACCATCGACACCGAGGGACAGACCATCTCGATCGACACCGACCTTGACCCCAACAGCCCGAACGCGGTAGCGAACTCTACCGTGAGCCATGCCATCGCCGACCTGCAGCAAGCCATCGAAGGCTGCCCGGACAGCGTGATTGTGGACAGCGCATTGAGCGATACCTCCACCAACCCGGTGCAGAACAAGGTGGTGACGAAGGCCGTGCGCGAGAGGGATAAACTTATCCGCGTATGGGGCAACGATTACCAGGCTTCTTCGGCATGGCAGCCGGGCGATTTGTGGTTCGATGAGGACGAGGACGAGCTGAAGGTTTGCACGTCCACGGCAGCGCCGAACCCGGATTTCGCAGACGCAAACTTCGAGGACAATGTGCTCTACCGCAGACTCGAGACATCGCAGTGGTATATCTGGGACGGGGAGAATGTCATGCTCGTGGAAATCACCAACAGAGACGTGACAGACCAGGCAACGACCAACCTCACACTCATCCGACGGCTGAATGACCAACTCGTTGCGCTCACCGAAAGGGTGGCAGCACTGGAACAGGGCGAGCCCATCCCGGAGCCCGAGCCGGGGGTCACACCGTTCAATCCCACCGAGGGCAATGCCGGTGTCATCTCCATCAACAAGGTGCCGGAGCTCATCACCGTGGCGGATGTCAGAGGGGCACTCTCGCTGCCTTCGCTCATCGGACAAGGTGAGTCGCTGACCACGGCTGCGGACGCAGGACTGCAGGAGGGCACCACCACGGCCATCATGGACGCCAACGCGCAGATACTTCGCACGCTCGCTACGGCAGACAACCCATGCGTGGGGCTGAAGCTCGACAAGGTGTACTATGCCAGGATCACGAAGAGCAACCACTACAACTACGCCAGCGGCTCGTCTGTCAAGCTGGAGAAGGACTTCACCATCGACGGTGAGGTGAACGGCGAGGCAGTGGGCGGACTGGTCACCGACGGCTCGCTCTTCTACACACAGCACTCGCTCACGCTCAACAAGGCGAGGTTCAGCAGCACGTCGACACGCGGCGACGCGATGTTCTACATCGACACCACACCAGGAGTGGAGCAGCTCGACGTGAAGGGCTGCATACTCACCTCGGCATCGGCAGGGGCCAACTACTTCATGTTCGGGAGCAACGCCAACCTCAGTCCGCTCGACGGCAACGGCTACGCCATCGAGACGGACTGCATCAACCACATCAACATCGACTCCTGCCAGATCGAGGGCCACCTGGTTCTCAAGAGCAGCGGCCTGAGGGTGGTGAAGTCGTGGCGCTTCACCAACAACACCGTCACGGGCATCAGGGGCGCCGGCATGAACATCGGAGTAGGTCCGGACGACTTCTCCGTCTACATGGGCTATATGAGCTGCCCGATGTACGTGGCCGGAAACACCTTCCAGGGCAAGCAGGGCATCATGAGGATGAGAAAGGCAAGCGGGTACTACTGCGGCTTGTTGGTGGAGTCGGGCTCGGTCTACATGCTCCACAACACCATCCGCGACTTCGTCTCCGGGCACTCGGAGTATGTCAACGCCTCGGGCACCACGAAGAATTACAACGCATGGACGTACGAGGGCTACTTCAACGTCACGCAGGTGTACTTCTGCAACAACATCGTCACCAACATCATGCGCTTCGACACCAAAAGAGAGGATGTGTGCTGCCTGAAGTCGAAGGGATGTGGAGTGCCGGAGGAGTTCTTTGGCGGCCACATGGACATCCTGCGCTACTACAAGGCCAACACCTTCTGCACGGACGAGAAACCGATGCAGTGGTGGGCCGCGAGAATGAACGACTACACCAGCGATGGCAACGACTACTCGCCGGAGATCGCTGCCGACAACGCACTCGACGCGCAGAAGTTCGTGGCCGTGGTGCTCAACTGGGCCACTACGTACAAAACCATCGGGCAGCGGTTCCTCTTCGACAGCAACACCATCGAGGCCGACTCCATCGGAGGTGGCTCTACAGGTGCGCACCTCTGGTCGGAAGAGGCCATCGTCACAAACAACGAGTTCTATGCTACGAACATCATCTCGGATGTCTTCCACCTCTGGCCGTCGGTCAACGACGAGGCACTCTTCTCCTTCCGTGGCAACAGTATCGAGATGGCGGGCAACATCTTCCAGGCGGAGAACGCCGTCATACGGGCCATCTACCTGAAATATTACACCAGCCAGGGCGACCTCGGACCGGCCACGGTCAGCATGAGCGGCAACACCGTACCGAACTCCAGCGTCCTCAGGGCATGGAAGGCGTGGTAGGCAATTCAGTACATGCGGCGGTTCCGACGCTTGCAAGACAATAACAAAACAAATCCAACAAAATGAAAATACTCAAGATTTACAAAGGCGAATTGGAGTGTGAGCTTCCTGAAGGACCGCAAGGACCGGCAGGACAGGATGGACAGGACGGGGCAGACGGACAGCAGGGCCCGGCCGGACCCGCTGGCCCGCAAGGACCACAAGGCGAGCAAGGACCGGCTGGTGCCACGGGAGCCACCGGACCGCAAGGCCCGAAGGGCGACCCGGGCGACAGCGTGCTCGTGGGAGAGGGCGACCTGCCGCTTGCCCATGTGCTCGGCCAGGACAACACCAAGGCCATCAGCCAGAAAGGCATATCTGATGTGTTGTACCCGATTTTGGGCGACTACTACTACGACGTGGAGATAGCAGCCACGATAACAGGGAAGTATATTGTATATAACACAGGTGTTATTCAGGGCGCTTCA
>ONSV01000224.1 GCA_900320585.1 uncultured Prevotellaceae bacterium
CATTGCACCCAATGCGGTGATTTTCGAGCTATTGTCTGAACTTCTGAACTCCTAAACCCTCAATCGTTCTTGTAGTTGAAGCTTAGGACGTCGAGATAGCCACCCGTCTGTTTTGTGGCGTAGCAGAAGATGGCGAACTTGGACCCCATGAACAGTTTCCGGTAATCGAACCTCATCTTGTATGGGGTTCCGATTTGCGTCCAAGTTTGTCCATCCAGGCTATAAGAGAAGACAGCCATGTCGGTACGGGGCATGAAATCGGCATCGACACGCAGCCATATCTTCGGTTGCTTGAGGGTCACCGTCTCCACCACATTCTCATCCACCTTCTGCACATGCTTGTCTCTGTTGCCAAGCTGCACCTCCTGTTCCGACATCGACAATTCCATCCGTCGTCCGTTCTTCCTCACCGTGAGCACCCCGCTCTGGCCGTTGAAGGCCGACAGTCCGGCGCAGTCGCCGTCACGAAGATGCGAGAGGTCGAGCTCCACCACCCCACTGCACTGAGGTCCCTCCATGCGCTGGGTGATGGTGTTGGGAGCCAGATAGAGGTTGGGCACCACCCTGCTGGTCTTCAGCCTCAGCGCCCCCTGCCGCTCGGTGAGCGACCATGCCCCATCCACCGGGTTGTGGTTCCACTGCCAGTGCAAGCCCAGTGACGGACTGTCGAAATCGTCGCTTCTCACGATAGAAGGCAGGGGCTCGCAGGCCACCGGCTTCTTCATCCGGGTGGGGATACGGCCATTGAAGTCGCCCAGCATCGGCCATCCGTTTATCCATCGGCAAGGCATCAGGGTGAGCACACGTCCCACGCCCCCACGGTCCTGGAAGATAACCCCATACCACTCACCGTTCTGGCTATCCACGATGGTGCCCTGTCCGGCATGAGAGAAGCCTCCGAAATCCGACTCGAGGATAACGTTTTTCTCATACGGTCCCTTGATATTGTCGGCCCTGTAGCACACCTCGCGGCGATGACGGCCGGGGGCATAGACATGCGAGATCATCAGGAGATAGTACTTGCCGTTGTGCTTGATCATGCGGGAGCCTTCGAGCAGTCCGGTCTCATCGGCTTCGCGCTCGAAGATTTTCATGTTCGAACCCTCTACCACGCCCGAGAAGTCGCTCTTGAGCTCACACATCTCGCCTGTTCCATACACCACATACACCCTGTCGTCATCGTCGAAAAAAAGCGAGGCGTCATGGAAATGGCGCAACCGCGCCTGCAGCGTCCATTTGGTGGTGGGGTCGTCGGTAGAGAATATATAGGTGTCGCCCGTAGCCCCAGCCTCATTGGGAGCCAAGAGCGCATAGAACCGACCCTTGTGGTACTTGAGCGACGTGGCCCACTGCCCACGTCCGTACGCAGTGCCTGCCCCCTCTGGCGAGCCGTCGAGGTCGTATTTGGGCGAATCGGTGAGCCGGTCGAAGATATAGCTGACGGTTTCCCAGTTGACCAAGTCTTTCGACCTCATGACGGGCGCGCCGGGCATCAGGTGCATCGTGGTGGTAACCAGATAGTAATACTCGCCCACGCGGATTACATCGGGGTCGGGCAGGTCGGCCCAGGCCATCGGGTTGCACACCGTCTCACGGATCGACTTCGACACGTATTTGATGGCATCCTCGAGTCCACGCCTCCAGTAACCCCACTCATGGCCTCCACTGAGCACCCTCATCTCGTAGGGAATCTGTTTCTGGCGCAGCGCCTTCACGAAATCCATGTTGCCCTCGAGCGTGAAATCCTGGTCGCCACAATCGATGAACCAGCCTATCTGCTTCCACCTCGTCACATCCGACTCGCTGCCGTTCTCCACAATCTTGATGGGGTTGTGCCGCTCCACATTCTGCTGCCGCCACTCACCCAGAGGGTCGTTCTTGAGGAAGTCGAGTGGCTGGCGCCTCAGGTAGGCACTCATGGCATAGACCACGTTGAACATCTCGGGATGGCGCAGTCCGTAGCCTACAGAACCGCCACCGCCCATGGAGAAGCCCGCCACCGAGCGCATCGACCGACGCGTGTCTACCCTGTAGTTCTGTTCCACATAGGGGATGAGCTCCTTGAAGAAATAGTCCTCATAGGTCCACTCCGGATCGTTGAACCATATCATCTTCCCTCCCTCGTTGGCCTCGGCACAGATGATGATCATGGGCGTCATCTCGCCCGATGCGGTAAGCTGGTCGACCACCTGCTGCAGTTTGCCAAACTCTATCCACTGCGTGCTTGGGCATCCTCCACCATGCAGCAGATAGAGCACAGGGTAGCTCTTGCCCGAAGTATCGTAGTCGGCTGGAAGGCAAACCACATAATCCCTTTGCTGTATGCCGGCGAGCAGCTTGCATGGCATCTGCCTCACTTCCACATGGCATCCTGCCATGGAGCAGAGGGTTGTGAAAAACACGAAGAGAGCGGTGATGAACAACTTTTTCATGATTTGAAATGATTAGGGTTCTTTTACGATTGCAAAAATACAAAAAAGAAAGATTGCGCCCAAGCCAGGATGTATTAAATAGTTTTGTATTTGTAAAGGAGGCGTGTTTTCATGGCTTTCTCTTTTGTGGCATGGCCAGGCTGACGCCTGACCCACGGTGGCTGATGATGGCGAAGCTTAAAGCTTAATTGTCGTGCAAGCCGAGAGCAATAGAGCATGCTCTAATTGCCGAGGCGCCTCCGATGTTCATCATGCAAAGCATGATAAATCTCAAACCTCAATTCTCAATTCTCAAATCAATATACAAATAATTGTACGCGAAAGGTGTGATATCGAGAAAAAATGCTAAATTTGCAACGGAAAAGAGAAAAGGGATTCAGTAACAGTACAATTAGAAGGTGATAAGGTGCTATATAATGACAGAGTAATCGAAGATAAGACTAAAATAGATGCCTTTGTAAGCTTCATAAATGAGAATAAAGAGGTTATTGTAAAGCTAAACGAACAACATATCTCAAACTACAAAGGA
>ONSV01000068.1 GCA_900320585.1 uncultured Prevotellaceae bacterium
GCTCGTATCTTCTACCCACGCCACACTGCACGAAAAACGGCAGGCGGCGCTGCTTCTTGTACTACTTGTCTTCTATGTAAATCTTCCAAAGAACGCTTAATTTTTTACTCCACTTTTTCAAGCGCAGCGAATGCAAAGGTACTGCTAATTTTATTAGCTTCCAAATTTTTTAGCGGTTTTTTATCGTAAAAATTAAAAATTTTCGTGTTATTTTACAAAATTGGCGTTTTTTTGAGCAAAAACAGACGTAGGAAACGTGATTTTGGTCAACAGAGAGGTGGCCACTGTTGTATTAGCAATAAAATAAGGTGCCATCGGGCACCTTATTTTATATATAGAAAGCAAACGAGACGTATTAAGAAGTCATGAACCATGCTTCTGGCGGGGCTCAGTTCATTTTACTACCGTTGCCTTGATCACCCTGATTTCCTGTTTCGGTTTGTCGGCGGCATCGGTTTCGGCGAGCTGGATTTTCTCCACCACGTCCATTCCCTCTACCACCTCTCCGAAGACGGTATACCTGCCATCGAGGAAAGGTGTGCCGCCCAGTTTGTTATAGGTCTCACGGATTTCGGGTGTGAGCTGTACCTTTCCACCGGTGATGGTATCCAAACGATGTTGGAAATAGTCGATTTGCGACTCATGGAGCTGCCGTCCCCACACGATGTAGAAATCGGTAGACGACGACGCTTTCTTTGGATTCACGTTATCGTCCTCTCTTGCAGCCGCCACGGCACCTCTCTTATGATAATACTGCGGGAATTTGATCTCTGCGGGAATCTGCGTCTTCGGAGGAGCCGGCACAAGTCTTTTTCCGGGCTTCCGTGTGGCCAGGTCGCCCGTCTGGATCATGAAATCCTTGATTACCCTGTGAAAGAGCACCCCGTCGTAGAGTTTTTTCCTTACCAATTTCAGGAAATTGTCGCGATGTTTGGGAGTCTCGTTATAGAGCACGATGCGTATATCCCCTACTGTGGTGTTGAGCAGCACCTCATGGCGGAGCGTATCGGTGGCCGATTGGGCGTTGGCCGTGAACAGGGCGCACACGGCCATGAGCATCAAGCAGAACTTTCTTTTCATTGTATGAGAATCAATTGGGTATGATTAGTAAAGATGATCGTCGGCGTTGATTTCCTCGAGGTCGATTTTCTTTTTGTCGATGGCTCTCCATGCATAGAATATGTAGGCAAGCACGAACGGAATGAGGAAGCTCACATAAGTCATGGTGGTGAGCGTGAACTCACTACTGCAGCTGTTGGCGATAGTGAGGCTGTCCTGCAAGTCGACATTCGATGGGTAATAGGCAGTATTGTTCCATCCGGCGCACAGGAGCAGGCAGAGGACCACGAGCACCACACCTATACCAGCCGGCCAGATGCCGCCGACATAGGTTTTGCTCCTGATGGTGCGCACCACGGCATAGAGCAGCAGCACCACTCCGATGAGTATGATGACGAGCAGGTACCACATATCGAGCAAGTTGTGAAGATACTTCATGGGCTCCATGGAAACAACGCCTGTAGCGGGGTCGTAAGCATAGCCGTCCTTGAAGAGAGTGCGCACGAGGAATGCCAGGAAGAACACAAGGAACGGGATGATGGCCCCCACGAGTTTGACAGAGCCCCTACTCCTCACGTTCTCGTCGTTCACATTATTCATAATATACAGCACGCCAAGTACCCTGGCAAGGAAGAACACGGCGAGGGCGAAGACCAGGTTCCACACGTCGAGCAGGGCATCGAGGCCATGCGAAGCATTAGCCCAGCGCGAGATGATGGGCTGCACGCTGTCGGTGAGACTCATCTTGTCGACGATGAAATTGGAGCCGTTGAAGAACGTGGCTACTGCGCCTCCGAGGAGCAGCGGTCCGATGATGCCGTTGAGCACGAGGCACACCTGGAACGTCTTTGCTCCGAGGAAGTTGCCCAACTTGTTCTGGAACTCGTAGCTCACCGCCTGCAACACGAATGAGAACAGGATGATCATCCAGAGCCAGTAGGCGCCTCCGAAGCTCGTGCTATAGAACAGTGGGAAGGAGGCGAAGAAAGCTCCTCCGAACGTGACCAGCGTGGTGAAGGTGAACTCCCATTTCCTTCCTGTGGAATTGATGACCATTCTCCGTTCCTGCTCATTGCGTCCGAGTCCGAATATCAAAGAGTTGGCTCCTTGTACGAACAAAAGGAACACCAGGAGGGCCCCAAGCAGCGAAACCAGGAACCACCAATATTTTTGCATAAACTCGTAAGTCATAGTGATAATTGTTTAAAGATTATTTTGAGTATTCGGGGCCCTTTTTGATCTGCTTGCACAGGATATTGATTTCGACTGCGAGCAAAACCGTAAAGAGGAAGAGGAAGAGGAAGAAGGTGATGATGACGGCATTGGACGACAGGTCGCTGACTCCCACCCATGTGGGCATCATATCCTGGATGGTCCAGGGCTGGCGGCCGAACTCAGCCACGAGCCATCCCGACTCGCTGGCCAGATAACCCAATGGAAGGAGGATGATGCCCAGCCATTTCCACCACTTGCCTTTCGTGATATCTTTCTTGTAGACGAAGAAGAGTGTCAGGGCGAAGAACAGGATGAAGAGGCACCCCAGGCCCACCATGATGCGGAATGTGTAGAAGCAGAGCGGGATAGAGGGAACCACGTCGTCGGCATCCTTGATGTATCCATAGCCGAAGTACTTCATGTTCTCTTTCAGGAAGCCAGCCTTCTGCGCCAGGTCTTTCTCCTGTTCGGCAGAGGGGCTGCCCTTTGTCTCGGCCTTGATTCTCCTATAGTCGGCCAGTGCAGCGATAGCCTGCCGGCCACGCTCCATTTTCTCTGCCAGCGAGGGCTCCACCTGTCCGTCGGCATTGGTATAGCCACCCTTTATCAAGTCGTTGACCCCTGGCACGAAGCCATTGAAGTCGTGGGTGGCCATGAACGAGAGCATATAAGGAATGCCTATCTTCAGCGGTGGCTCCTCTCCCTTGGCGTAATCGGGTTGTGCGAAGGGATTGACGAGCGCGATGGCCGTAAGGCTCTGACTCTCACCACCATTGTAGAGGGCCTCCATGGCAGCCAGCTTCATGGGCTGCACCTTTGCCACGGTATAGGCCGAATGGTCGCCCGTGACCGCAGCCAGCACCGAGGCCACCAGTCCGACGATGCTTGCCACCTTGATGCTCTCGATGGCGAGTTTGTGCTCTCTTTTCTTCAGCAGATAATAGAAGCAGACAGCCACGGTGAAGAGCGCGCCGATGATCCACGCCGAGGTGACAGTGTGACAGAACTTGTCGATGGCGAAGGGCGAGAGAGCGACGTCGATGAACGACACCATCTCGTTGCGCATGGTATCGGGGTTGAACTCACATCCCACCGGATACTGCATCCATGAGTTGGCCACCAGGATCCACCATGCCGAGATGGTGGCACCCAGACCGGTGAGCCATGTGGATGCGAGGTGGAATCCAGGCGACACTTTCTTCCATCCGAAATACATGACGGCCACGAAAGTCGACTCCATGAAGAAAGCCACGATACCCTCGATGGCCAGCGGCGCACCGAAGATATCCCCAACGAACCATGAGTAGTTGCTCCAGTTGGTACCGAACTCGAACTCAAGGATGAGTCCCGTAGCCACGCCCATGGCGAAATTCACTCCGAAGAGTTTCTGCCAGAACTTGGCAGCATCTTTCCAGAAGGTGTTTTTCGTGCGATAGTAGCAAGTCTCGATGATGCCCATGATGAGGGCCAGTCCCAGCGTGAGCGGGACAAACAACCAATGGTAGATGGCCGTGAGTGCGAACTGCGCCCTCGCCCAATTGACCATACCGGCATCGATGTCTAATAATAAGTTTTGCATATTATACCTTTATTGATGAATTTATTCCTTAGGCATACGACTCATCACCTCCTGGCTCACGAAATCCGCCTCATGTCCCTCCTGGGCATTCGAACTGATGAAATTGGGGAAAAAGAGGAGTTTGATGACGATGAAAATGATGAAAAGCTTAATGATGATAACCGTCCAAAGTGTTTTCCCCAGGGTCATGTTTCTGAACCCCTCGTAGTAGAGGTTGAAGGCCTTGTATAGGAAAGAAGACTTTTTCATGGCTTTAGTGTTAACTATATGAATACGTTTCTGTTAGTAGGATAATCAATACGGCAAATATATAAAAAATATTTAAGATTGTTCGGTTTTTCCCTAAAAAATATTTTTTTTCAACATATACAAGAATAATACAAGAGAAAATTTTGTGAACATTGATTGAAAATCCTACTTTTGCAGTAACAAAGGATTTCGGATTCTGAAATCTAAACAAAATGGGTAAATTGTTATGAGAAACAGACTATCATTGATAGCAATAGCCTTCTCCTTTGGAATATGTATTCAGGCGCAGGAGAAGTTGACTTTGGAAGATTGCCGCCAATTGGCCATCAACAACAACAAGCAGTTGAGCATTGCCCGTATAGGGAAGGAGGTCGCAGCCGACAACCGTGCTGCCGCCCGCACGAAATACCTTCCCAAAGTTGATGCCATGGCGGGATATGAGCTGATGAGCAAGGAAATCTCCATTCTCAACGACAATCAGAAGTCTGCCCTCAGCAACCTCGGCACGAATGTCACCACGAAGTTGGGCGGCGACCTCACCAACATGATTACCGGGATGGTACAGAAAGGCATCATCACACCGCAGCTTGCCCAGACGCTGGGCCAGGAGCTGGGCAACCTGAACACGGCCCTTGCCGCCATGGGCAATGAGCTGGGCAGCAACGTGAAAGAGGCTTTCCGCACCAACAACCGCAATATGTTTGCCGGTTCGATTCTGGTGAAGCAGCCCATCTACATGGGCGGCAGCATCACGGCACTGAACCGCATCGCCGAGTTGAACGAGATGATGGCCAACGAGAAGCTCGACCTGGCCGTGCAGTCGACCATTTACGAGATCGACGCCACCTACTGGCTTGTGGTATCCCTGAAGCACAAGTTGCGCCTGGCAGACAGCTACCTCGAACTGGTGAGGCAATTCGACTCCGACGTACACAAGATGATTGACGAAGGCGTATCGACGCGCGCCGAGGGCCTGAGTGTGGACGTGAGGGTGAACGAAGCCGAGATGACAAAGATGAAGGTGGAGGACAACCTCACCCTTTCGAAGATGTTGCTCTGCCAACTGTGCGGCCTTCCCATGGACAAGCCCATCACGCTTGCCGACGAGGACAAGGACCTGATACCCGACTATACGGGCATACTGGTCGATGCCGACACCGAGGGCGACCGTCCCGAGCTGCGTATGATGCAGTTGGGCATCGACATGTCGGAGCAAGCCTCGAAAATCCTCACCGCCACCTACTATCGTCCTCAGATTGCCCTCACTGGTGGCTACCTGATCAGCAATCCCAGCCTTTACAATGGTTTCGAGCACAAGTTCAGCGGTGTGTGGAACATCGGCCTTCTTGTCCGCATGCCCCTTTGGGACTGGCGTGAGGGCCGCTACAAGATACGCGCCTCGAAGGCCGCCACCACCATCGCCCAGATGGAGCGCAGCGACCTGGTGGAGAAAATCAACCTTCAGGTGGAGCAGCACCGTTTCAAATACCGCGAGGCTCTCCGACGTGTGGAGATGAGCAAGAAGCATGTGGCGAGCGCCGAGGAGAACCTGCGCTGTGCCACCCTTGGTTTCCGTGAGGGAGTGATGAGCATGACCGAAGTGATGGGCGCGCAAACCGCATGGCAAGCAGCCCATGACGAGAAGATCGACTCAGAAATAGATGTTCAACTATCCCAAGTAGCTCTTCGCAAGGCCCTTGGTCAACTTCGATAAAAAACATGTCAGCAAAAACCCAACACAACAACATTCTGCTTGCCATCCTCGGCATCATCGCCACCGTGGCTGCCGTAGGAGCCATCGGCTACTTCACTCTTGACAAAGAAGAAGACATCATCCAAGGTCAGGTGGAAGTGTCGGAGTATCGCGTGTCGAGCAAGGTGCCCGGCCGTATCCTCGAGCTCCGTGTAGAGGAAGGCGACTTCGTACATGCCGGCGACACCCTTGCCATCCTTGACGCTCCTGAGGTCCAGGCCAAGCGGGCCCAGGCCGAGAGCGTGCGCCGCGCCGCCTCGGCAGTGAACGAGATGGCCGACAACGGAGCCCGCGAGGAGACCATCCGTGGCGCCTTTGAGCTGCTGCAGCAGGCCAAGGCCGCCAACGACATCGCCCATAAGACGTTCCAGCGTGTGAGCAACCTCTACAATGAAGGTGTGGTGAGCGCCCAGCGCCGCGACGAGGCCCAGGCCGCCGTTGAAGCCACCGATGCCCAAGTGAAGGCCGCCCAAAGCCAGTACGACATGGCCAGGAACGGAGCGCGTGAGGAGGAGCGCAAGGCCACCTCTGCCCAGGTCGACCAGGCCAGTGGCGCCATTGCCGAGGTAAACTCGTATATCAGGGAGACCATCCAACGTGCCAAGAAAGACGGCGAGGTGACCGAGGTATACCCGAAGGAGGGCGAGTTGGTGGGCACAGGCTCCCCCATCATGACCATTGCCGAGATGGACAAGCTGTGGGGTGTGTTCAACGTCCGTGAAGACCAGCTTGCCAACATGAAGGTTGGCGATGAGATTACCGTTTTCGCTCCCGCCTTCAACAAGAATCTGAAAATGAAGGTCTACTACCTGAAAGACCAGGGCAGCTATTCGGTATGGAAAGCCACAAAGACCACCGGCCAATACGA
This sequence comes from uncultured Prevotellaceae bacterium, assembly GCA_900320585.1. Classification (GTDB taxonomy): domain Bacteria; phylum Bacteroidota; class Bacteroidia; order Bacteroidales; family Bacteroidaceae; genus Prevotella. Next base: position 6,724 of record ONSV01000068.1, read on the forward strand.
CCTGAAGACATTCGAGGTGAGAGCCCGCCTGGTAGAGAAATTCGAGGGGCTGCGCCCTGGAATGTCGTTGATTATCAAGAAGAAATAGAGATCCATCAACTTTAGACAGACGCCCTGGCTTTGAAGACGATTGGCCGTATATTGAAGATAGCATCCCGCGAATGTGGTTTTTTCATCAAAAACCCCATTTACCCGTTTTGCATGGTGCTGTTTCCCTTGCTGGTGATTTTTTTCTTCACCTCTATCATGGGCGAGGGCCTGCCCACAGAGATGCCGGTGGGCGTGGTCGACCTCGACGACAGTTCCACATCGCGGAGCCTGGTGCGCAAGCTCGACTCCTTTGAGACCTCGCGCGTGGTGGCACACTATACGGATTACGACGATGCGCGCAAGGCCATGCAGCGCAACGAGATCTACGCGTTCCTCTATATTCCCGAGAACATGTCGAGCGACCTTCTCGCCTCACGCCAGCCCAAGATCTCGTTCTACTATTCGTACACTACCCTTACCTCCGGCTCACTCCTATTCCGCGACCTGAAGACGGCCTCGATGCTTGGCTCTGCTGCCGTGGGCAACACGAAGATGCGTGCCCAAGGCTACACCGACAAGCAGATCAAGACATTCCTTCAGCCCATCACCGTCAACCTCCATCCCATCAACAACCCGATGGTGAACTACAACATGTATCTGAGCGTGATGCTGATACCCGGTGCCATCATGCTGTTCGTGTTCCTCATCTCCTCCTATTCCATAGGTACGGAACTGAAATTTGGCTCGTCGAAAGAATGGCTCTCGATGGCCAACGGCAACATCCATGTGGCACTCATCGGCAAGTTTCTGCCACAGTTCATGATATTCCTCACCATGTTGCTGTTCTACGAATACTACGTCATCGACGTGTTGCATTTCACCAATGCCGGTGCCCGCTGGGTGGTCTTTGCGCTCACGGCACTCACGGTGCTGGCCTCCCAGGCTTTTGGCATCTTCATGTTCGGGTTGCTCCCGTCGCTTCGCATGTCGATGAGCGTGTGCTCGTTGTGGGCTGTGCTCAGTTTCACCACCGTGGGAGCGGCATTCCCTCTCAGTGCGATGGACGCCCCCATCCGCACCATAGCCCAGTTGTTCCCCCTGCGGCACTACTACATGATTTACCAGACCTGCATACTCAATGGTTTCCCATGGACGGATGCCCTGGTTCATTTCGGTGCGTTGGTCATATTCATCATCATGCCCTTCTTCGTGGTGCACATCATCCGCAAGGCCATGCTCGAATACGTTTATATCCCCTAAAGCCATGGAAAAGAGCGAGCGACTTCTACATCGGATCAAGGAAGGAATCTTCGACGTGGGATACATCTGGAAGAAAGAGATGGTCTCCGTGCTGAGAGACGAGGGTGTGCTCATCTTCTTCATCCTCGTTCCCTTGTTCTATCCTATCCTCTATTCCTGGGCATATAACAACGAGGTGGCCCGCGACGTGCCCGTGGCCATTGTCGACCAGTCGCGCAGCAGCATGAGCCGGCAGTTTGCCCGCAGCTACGATGCCACGTCGGACGTGGCGGTGAGGTACTACTGCAATGACATGGAAGAGGCCAAGCGCCTCATGGGGAAGCAGGAGATCTACGGCATCGTCTTTATCCCCAGCGATTTCTCCACCAACCTGAACCGTATGGAGCAGAGCACCATCAGCATCTACTGCAACATGGGATTCCTGCTCTACTACAAGGCCATCTACCAGTCGGCCATGATGGTGACGAGCGAGCTGAACAAGCACATACAAATCTCCTTGTCGGGCAATTACACCGACCGCGAGGACGAGATTGGCACTCAGCCCCTGGCTTTCGAGGAAGTTCCCTTGTATAACAGTTCGGGAGGCTATGGCAACTTCATCATCCCCGGGGTGCTGATGTTGGTGTTGCAGCAGACCCTGCTTTTGGGCATCGGCCTGGCTGCCGGCACCGCCCGTGAGCACAACCGCTACCAGCACCTTGTGCCCGTGAGCCGCCACTACAACGGCATTTTCCGTATCGTCTTCGGCAAGTCGCTGTGCTACACGATGGTCTATCTGGTGCTTGCCGCCTTCGAGGTGCTGGTGATTCCGCACATGTTCAATTTCGTCCACATCGCCAATCCCTACGCCTTGCTTGGCATCATGGTGCCTTTCATCCTGGCCTGTGTGTTCTTCGGCATGTTTGCATCGTGCATCATCCGCTACCGTGAGAATGTGCTGCTCATCATCGTGTTCACCTCCGTTCCCTTTTTGTTCCTTAGCGGTGTGTCGTGGCCCAGCAGCAGCATTCCCGGTTTCTGGAAAGGCGTGGCCAACCTGATACCCTCCACTTTTGGTATCCGTGCCTTTGTCAGGGTGAACTCCATGGGTGCCAACCTTAGCGATGTGCGCACGGAGTATGTGGCCATGTGGGCTCAAGTGGTGTTCTATTTCTTCCTCACCTGTATTGTCTACCGCCACCAGATTATCCTGGCACGCAAGCATGCCATCGCCCGCATGGAGGAAATCAAGGCCACCATGCACAAGTCGGTAAAGAGAAGCCCCGAGATGTGATTTTTTTGGAGAGAGGGGGGATAGAAGCTATAGATGCTATAGAAACTATAGAGACTATAGAGACTATAGAGACTATAGAAACTATAGATGCTATAGCCACTATAAAGCCTATAGTTTCTATAGCATCTATAGAGTATTAATAGAAAAAAAGATTGGCTTACTTTACACCTACGATATGCGTGGGCGGAAGGTCTTGGTTGCGGCGCCTTGTCATGGTGACCACGGCCTGGGCCAGGTTGATGAAAGCAAGGCCGGTGGCCGTATCGGCATTGACAGCCGCCGGCACGCCCTCGTCGCCACTCTCCCGCAGGCTCTGCACCAATGGTATCTGGGCCAGCAACGGGATATGCAGTTCCTCGGCCAGTTTCTTGCATCCCTCCTTGCCAAAGATATAATACCTGTTCTCTGGCAACTCGGCAGGCGTGAACCAAGCCATATTCTCCACGAGCCCGAGAATGGGCACGTTCACTTTCTCGTTCTGGTACATGTCGATGCCCTTCCTGGCATCGGCCAGTGCCACGCTCTGTGGTGTGCTGACAATCACCGCTCCTGTGATAGCCAATGTCTGCAGCAGCGTGAGATGAATGTCGCTGGTTCCTGGAGGCGTGTCGAGGATGAAAAAGTCGAGCTCGCCCCAGTTGGCATCGGCGATGAGCTGCTTGAGCGCGTTCGAGGCCATACCTCCCCTCCACAATGTGGCAGTTTCGGGATTGACGAAGAAGCCGATACTCAGCAACTTCACCCCATACTTCTCTATCGGCTCTATGAGGTCGCGGCCGTCCACGTTCACGGCATAGGGACGGGCATCCTCCACACCGAACATCTTGGGGGCCGACGGACCGAAGATATCGGTATCGAGCAGTCCCACCTTGTATCCGAGCCGGGCGAGGGCTATGGCGAGGTTAACGGCCACCGTGCTCTTCCCCACTCCACCTTTTCCTGAGCTCACAGCCACCACATTCTTCACTTGTGGCAGCATCTTGCCTGCCTCAGGCCGGGGTTTCGACTTGTACTCGGTAGAGATCTCCACCTTCACATCGGGGCTCACATGGTAATGGATGGCAGCCTCGGCCGCCTTGACGGTAGACTTGAGGAAGGGGTCGGTATCGCGGGGGAAAATGAGCGAGAACGACACGCTCATGCCGTCGATGCGGATGTTGTCGGCCACCATCTCGCTCTCCACCAGGTTTTTCTTCGTGCCTGGATAGGTGACGGTGGCCAAAGCATCAAGAATAAGTTTTGGATAAAGTGTCATTCCTTGCAGTCTCCCATATTGCCTTCCTTGCACTCGTGTGCCTCCTTCACGATCTTCTCACCCTCGGCGAGCGGTCGCACGGTGAAACCGGAGCCCTCGAAAGCACCGATGATTTTCTCCTGCGAGGTTTTCTTCGCGTCGTACTGGATGGTAACGGTCTGGTCGGCCACGCTGGTCTCCACCGACTTGATACCTTTCACGTCTTTAAGGTTGCTCACCACCCTTTGCTCGCATCTTGGGCAATGCATCTGTGGGTTGGTTGTCAGCACGAGTGTGCGGATGTCTTTGGCAAACATCATGGTAGCCGAGAGTATCAGCACCATAGTCATCAGTAGTTTTCTCATCTTTGTGTTATTTATAATTGATTTTCATGCAAAAATAAAAAGAAAATGGAGAAACCCCAAATCTATTAGTCTTTTTTAAATATACATGGAGACAGGAAATAACAAATTCATTCGGAGATTGAGGAAAAAAGAATTAATTTTGCAGCATCAGGAAACTATCTACTAAATTCAACAGATTATGAGAACAAGACTCATCATCACTATTCTCCTATTTCTCGTCGGCAAGATGCTGACAAGTGCAGAGAACTACCCTTACCGGAGCGACTATCTCTGGGTGACCGTGCCCGACCATGCCGACTGGATATACAAAACCGGAGAGAACGCCAAGGTAGAGGTGCAATTCTACAAATACGGCATTCCGCGCGATGGCGAGTTGGAATACAGCATCGGCACCGACCTGCTGCCCAGCGACAAGAGCGGGCGCTGCCAACTGAAGAACGGCCGCGTCACCATCAACATGGGCACCAGCCGCACGCCTGGTTTCCGCGACCTCAGGCTCACCCTGAAACTCGACGGCGCCACCTATCGCCATCATGTGAAGGTGGGCTTCTCGCCCGAACTTATCCGTCCCTACACTCAGGAGCCCAAAGACTTCAAGGCGTATTGGGACAAGGCCGTCGCCGACAACGCCAAGACTCCTCTTCGCTACACGAAAGAATACGTGGCCGACATGTCGGACGAGGTGGAAGACGTGTGGCTGGTGAAGTTGCACACCGACTCGCGCCATCATCTCTATGGCTACCTGCTCGTGCCTAAGGGAGCACAGCCGGGCAGTTGTCCGGTGGTGCTCACCCCTCCGGGAGCCGGGGTGAAGACCATCAAGGAAGTGACCACGCGTCGCTACTATCAGGAAAACGGAATGATCAGGTTTGTGACCGAGATCCACGGTCTACGCCCCACCCTTGACGAGAACGACTTCACCGACATCCGCTCCGCCTTCAGCGAATACTTGGAGATGGGTCTCGACTCACGCGACAACTACTATATGCGCCATGTGTACCTGGGACTGGTGAAATGTATCGACTTCCTCACCTCGCTGCCCGAATGGGACGGCCGCAACGTGGCCGTGATGGGTGGCAGTCAGGGTGGCGCCCTCAGTCTAATTGCCGCCGCCCTCGACCCGCGCGTTACCCTCTGCGTGGCCAACCATCCCGCGCTCGCCGACATGGCTGCCGGTGGTGCCGGACAGACCAGCGGCTATCCCCACTTCAAGGCCGAGCGCGGTCTGTATACCGAGGCCAACATGCGCACGATGGCCTACTACGACGTGGTGAATTTTGCCCGTTACATCAGTTGCCCCACCTACCTGACATGGGGTTTCAACGACGACACCTGTCCGCCCACCACCTCGTATGCCGTCTGGAACACGCTGCGCTGCGAGAAAGAGAGTCTGGTTACCCCCATCAATGAGCATTGGACATCCGAAGCCACCAACCGCAAGCAGATGGAATGGATAAAGGCGAGACTCAAGTGAGCCCCGCCTTTGTTCATTATTCCACTGAGAAAAGAAGAAACCTATTTGCTTCTCTCCAGGCTGCTGCGCTTGTCGCGCCTATAACTGCGGTAGTCGTCGAGCTCGATTTCCTCGTCGGGCTCCTCCAAAACGCCCTCCCTGGGCAATTGGAACTTCACATACTTGATGTTGAGTCCACGTTCTATCCACATGTTCTCATAATAGGTATGGATAGAGAGGATTTGCTCTGTCTGCGGGTCGAGCAGATCGGTATGGTAGAGGTCGTCGGTGCTGAAGAGCACGGGCAACTGGTTTTTCCGCACCAGCAACGAGGTGTAGGTGAAGAGGAAGTTGGAGTCGGTCTTCAGGTGAATAATTCCATTGTCGACCAAGAAGCGGCGGTATCTCTCCAGAAAGAAAGAGCTGGTGAGCCTTTTTCGGGGGTGCTTCATCTGGGGGTCGCTGAACGTGAGCCATATTTCCTGCACCTCGTCGGTATCGAAGAACTTGAAGATGATTTCGATATTCGTGCGCAGGAAAGCCACGTTATGCAGTTGGTCTTTCAAGGCCTGCGTGGCCCCTGTCCACATCCTTGCCCCCTTGATGTCGACACCGATAAAATTGATTCCAGGAAACATTCTGGCCAGTTCGACGGTATACTCACCCTTTCCGCAACCCAGTTCGAGGATAATGGGATTGTCGTTATGGAAATACTCCTCCCTCCAATGTCCTTTGAGGTAGAAATCAGCATGTTCCAGTGCCGAGTAAGGGCACTGGAACACGTTCTCATAGGTTTCCATATCGGCGAATTTCGCCAATTTTCCTTTGCTCATTCAATCACCACTTTAGTCCAGCCGTGCTTGTCTTCGATTGTGCCATACTGGATGCCACGCAGTGTGTCGTAGAGTTTTCTGGAGATGGGGCCTGGTTGTCCGTCCTTGCTGAAGGTGAAGCGCTCGCCAGTGTCGAGGTCATCGATATAGGAAATGGGGCTGATGACAGCAGCCGTTCCGCAGGCGCCAGCCTCCTCGAATGTAGCCAGTTCCTCTTCGGGAATAGCCCTGCGCTCCACCTTCATGCCGAAGTCCTCGGCCAGCTGCATGAGGCTCTTGTTGGTGATACTGGGCAGGATAGAGGAAGACTTGGGCGTGACATAGGTGTTGTCCTTGATACCGAAGAAGTTGGCAGCGCCACACTCGTCCATATATTTCTTCTCTTTGGCATCGAGATAGAACTCGCATGCATATCCTTTCTCATGGGCCAGGTTGTTGGCGAAGAGCGATGCGGCATAGTTGCCACCCACCTTGTATTTTCCCGTTCCTAAAGGAGCAGAACGGTCGTAGTCGCGGATGATGACATAGGGATTGGTAGAGAAGCCACCCTTGAAGTATGGTCCCACTGGGGTGACGAAGATGAGGAAGAGATACTCCTTTGCCGGATGCACGCCCACTTGTGCGCTGGTGCCGAT
>ONSV01000172.1 GCA_900320585.1 uncultured Prevotellaceae bacterium
GCAATGGCCTTCAAGGCACTCACGAATACCGTGCCGAGAATGGAAACTGGCGTGCACTGGGGCACGAAGAGCCCCAAGAGGGCACCGACAACCAGTCCGATGAAAATACGGAGCATCAGGCTTGTATTTGTCCATCTGTGGACAATGCTGGATAGTATGTTCATGCTTACAAGATGACGAAAGGACATGAACGGCATGCGCTCACCCCACCAATCAAGAGATTTATGAGGTGCAAATATATAAAAAAATAAGCAATAACGAGCCGTTTGGAAGGAAATAATCTTTGATGACAAACGCATGCATGGAAATCATCCAGAATTTCGTCGACATCCCCCTACCCTGTCAGGTCAACGGTATTCCAGCCAAAATCTCCGCTCGTCGTCCGCCATCTGCTCTATCGCATAGCGCAAGGCCGTGCGGGGCATCTCGGCAGCATGCTTGTCGAGAAAGTCGCGCAGCAGTTGCATGTCAACCCTCTTGCCCACCTCGCGGAGCATCCATCCCACCGCCTTGTGCATGAGGTCGTGGGGATGATGCAAATGCATCTCGGCATAGCGGAGGCACCACGACGGGTCGCCCTGCTGTGTGGTCTTCCACGTGCATACCATGCTCATTCGCTTGCGCCATAGATTGTCGCTCTGCGCAAGCTGGTCGAGCAAATGGATTTTATCCTCTTGGTAAAGGCCGGGCTCCTGATGGCCATAGCACGTGGGCAGCAACAGCCAATGCCCCAGAATCTTGGGAGCCGACAAATCGACAAGGTCCCAGTTGTTGGCCTGCTCCGCATGGTCGAGGTACACACGAAGAATCTCGTCGCGCTGGCGGATGGTACCAGGGTCATCGACCAGCCGCTTGGTGGTGAGCCGGCCAAACTTCGCCACCAAAACCAACAGGCCGCAGAGCCTCACCTCGTGCCAACGGCTTTTCAGAAGTGTTGGCACCTCGGTGAGGAACAGGTCCTTGGCCACTTCTCTCACCACCTCACGCGTCTGGGGCACTTTCAGGCCTATGAAATCGTCGCCATATCCATACTCTCCCGGAGCTGTCTTGAAAAACCGCATCAGGACATCACGTTGCATGTCATCACGCAACGACACCATATAACTCTCTATATCTTCAGCCTTGAATTTTCTCACTTTCTACGATTCAGCTTAGAAATAATTACAAATAAAACAAATTCATCGCCCCCACATCACAATATCGGCCCGCGGTCCGCGTTCTTATGATAAATCTCACACTATGTTCAAAGAAAACGACACACAGAAAGTGGCCCAATTGGTCGACTACATGAAGGCAGTGCCCTTCGATGTTTCCCGCTACGCTCTTTATACAGCCCGCGAACTGTATGAGGGCTACGACCCTGAGGTGGATTCAAGTTATGCCACCTGCTACGACCAACGCGTCTATGCTCACTATATCGCCAAAGGCAAACAAGCTGACGAGGTAGACGAATCGCTGGCACGCACGTTGCACGACCACGGCATCCAGACAGCAATGGACGCCTTCTTTGAGACACACGACAGTCGCCGCTGTATCGGCATTATGGGTGGGCATGCGCTTCTGCGCACCCAGCCGATGTATCGTGAGATCGTGATGCTGGGCAAGGGGCCCACCGAGAAGGGGTTCTGTATGCTGAGCGGAGGCGGACCAGGAGCGATGGAAGCCACCCATCTGGGAGCATGGATGGCCGGACGCGAACTGGCCGACGTCGACGACGCGCTCTCCATCCTTTCGGCTGCCCCATCGTTCCGCGACAAAGGCTGGCTGAGCACGGCCTTCCACGTACTCGACAAATATCCCCAGCACACCTTCGAGAGTCTTGGCATCCCCACGTGGCTCTATGGCCATGAGCCGACAGCGGTATTTGCCACACATATCGCAAAGCTCTTCGAGAACAGCATCCGCGAAGACAGCATTCTCACATTGGCCTACGGCGGCATCATCTATACGCCGGGGAGCGCCGGCACCGTGCAGGAAATCTTCCAGGATGCCGTTCAGAACCACTACTTGTCGTTCGGCTTCTCCAGTCCGATGATTTTCATGGGCAGTGAGTTCTGGACACACGACATGCCCGTCTATCCACTTCTGGAGAATCTGATGCAAACTGGCATGTACAAGAACCTACTGCTCACCCTTACCGACGATGCCGACATTGTGGTAGACGAACTGCTGAGATTCAGCAAGCAATCAGGTTAGCCCGACTGCACCTTATGAGGCTCATTGGCTTTTGCTGTGGTAATGTCTGAACTCCAGAACTTCTGTAACTCCTGAACTCCTTTCAACTTGCAACAGTTGAATTACTTATAGCACTCGAAGATATTGTCGGTGACCGACTTGGGCAGCGACGGTGTAAGCAAGCTTACGATCCACACCACGGGGAAACCGCCAATCATGGCGATGGCTCCACAATTGATGGGATTGATGGGGTTGCCGATGAGCATGTTGACCACAGTGAGTCCTACACCCCAGATGAAACACGCCCAGACCGAAAGGGTGGTCACTCCCCGCCAATAAAGTCCCAGCATGAACGGAGCGAGAAACGCACCTGCCAACGCACCCCATGAGATGCCCATCAACTGGGCGATGAATGTGGGCGGATTGAGGGCTATGAGCAGGGAGATGACAATGAAGAAGACGATGAGCACGCGCATGATGACCACCTTGCGGCGCTCCACGCGCTCCGACACCTCGTCGTCGATACTACCCTCGATCACCTCACCGGGCAACGACTTCTTGTCGCGGTAGATCAAGTCGAGCGTCATCGTGGATGAGGATGTGAGCACAAGCGAGGCGAGCGTCGACATGGAGGCCGAGAGCACCAGCAAAACCACCAGTGCGATGATCACGTCGGGAAGCGTGATGAGCATCGAGGGCACGATGGCATCGAAGTCGAGCTTACCGCTGGCCAGCATGGGAGGCATGCCGAAGAGGCGGCCAAAACCACCAAGGAAGTAGCATCCACCAGCCACGATGAAAGCAAAGATGGTGGAGATAATCGTGCCTCGCCGGATGGCTTTCTCATCGGTTATCGAATAGAATTTTCCTACCATCTGCGGCAGGCCCCAGGTGCCAAGCGAGGTGAGTACCACCACTCCGAGAAGGTTCCATGGGTCGGGACCGAAGAGCGATGCGAACCCTCCATTTGCCGTAGCATCATTGTCGGCGGGGAGCGCCGCCATCTTGTCGAAGGCTGCCACCAGTCCCCCCTGGTTGTTGAGAACAGCCAGTATCACCACCACAATGCCGAAGAGCATGATGATACCCTGGATGAAATCGTTCATGGCTGTAGCTTTGTAGCCTCCCAAGATCACGTAAACGGCAGTGAGGATGGCCATGATAACCACACAATACTCATACGAAATGCCGAATCCCATCTCAAAAAGCGTGGAGATGCCTTTGTAGACACCCGCCGTGTAAGGAATGAGGAACACGAAGGCGATGACACTCGCCGTGACCCGAAGTCCCTGACTTTGGAAACGGGTACCAAAGAAGTCGGGCATCGTGCGGCTCTCAATGTGCTGCGTCATGAGTTTCGTGCGTCGTCCTAACACGATCCATGCCAGAAGCGACCCAATCAAGGCATTGCCCACGCCTATCCAGGTGGAACTGAGTCCGTATTTCCAACCGAACTGACCGGCATAGCCCACGAACACCACGGCCGAGAAATACGACGTGCCATAGGCGAAGGCTGTGAGCCACGGACCGACGGCCCTGCCACCGAGAACGAAACCATCTACCGACTTGGCTTGTTTGCGTGAATAGATGCCTACGAAGACCATCAACCCCACGAAGAGGATGGTAAGAAGAATTTTGATGAACATTGTGATGAAAATGTGATATTATTGATGAATAAATGCGTGATTTCAAAAAGCCACCTGCACCTGTGCCTGCAGCCAGTTGTAGTCGTCTTGGAACTGGCTGAACGTGCGGGTGTACTGCAACTGCACTCTACACTTCTTGAAGAACCAGTATTGCAAGCCGGCCGTGAGTTGAGTCTGGCTGTAATCCATATCGGTGTTGCGGTCGAAATAGTCGGCTGAGGCCACGATGTCGACACCTTTTCCAACAGGTACACATCCCGTGACATAACCACCCCGGCTGGTCACATCGCCATCCTTTCCGGCCATGTACTCGCCACGAACACTGATACCACCACTTGTGGAAGCCTTTCCTGCCTCCGTGGGAAGTTTCCACTCCGCACCAATACTCACGCGGTCGCGGGTATAGTCGTCGCCCAACTGCACACCCGGATTCCATGCAGCAACGCCTACGGCGTGCCCCTTTCCTTTCTGGGCCGACCCCACGATACGGAAATGGTCGAACGGACGGAAATCGAGTTTGGCAATGAAATCCTTATAGTTGTTGCCGTCGCGGCGGTTGATGCCTTGGCCATTCATCACAGCCAACTCGTAGAGAAGATGATTGTTGAAGAGCGAGCCGTAGAGCATCAGTCCCATGTCGCGCCCGTAGTTCACGCCATTGAGTGGGTCAGGACCTTCTCCGGCAAGGAAGAGCGCTGCCTGAGAGTAGACATCCACCAACTCGAGCATCGTGGGCGATAGCGGGTTCTCCATCGAAAAACTATGCTTGAACTGTCCGAGACGAACAGTAAGGGCATTGTCGTTGGAAATACGGAAGTCGGTGTAGAACTCCTGCACCACGCTGGAGAAATCATACATAAAGAGGAACGACCACCGGTCGGTGACACGTGCTTTCGCCCAGAAAAGCGTGCGCTTGAGGTTGAAATCGTTCACCTGTTTCCCATTGGCATCTTGCCACGAATAGCCACCCTGGGCATATCCGTGCAACTCCACCCTATTAGTGAGTTCCTTCAGCCAATCGATTTTCTTCTCCGAAGACTGTGCCCTGACTGTCGTACTGGCCGATGCCATGACCATGATCAGAAGAAAGGCCATACGAAGATGTCCTTTACCCAATG
>ONSV01000019.1 GCA_900320585.1 uncultured Prevotellaceae bacterium
ATGCTTTCGATGCAGGGCAGTACCAAAGAGATAGAGAAACTCGTATCGATCCTGCTCGAGAATGCCATCACGCCCATACAGCAATACAGCTACACCACAGGCAAGAACGCCACCGACTCGGCGATGATCATCGATGCGATGGACATCCTGCACAGCAACAAGGTTGACGGGTTCTGCATCATCTCGAGCGACAGCGACTTCACCCGTCTGGCCACCCGCCTGCGCGAGTCGAGCAAATATGTCATCGGCATGGGCGAGCGGAAAACACCCCGCCCCTTCATCGTGTCGTGCGACAAGTTCATCTATATCGAGAACCTGGGCAACGACGACGAGGAGACACCGACAAAGAAAGAAGCCAGCGAGACCGAGGAGGTGAAGCCGGTGCCTGCCCCGAAGGAGAAGATCGGCTACGCGCTCATCAAACTGCTTCGCCATACCATCAACGACCTGGCCGACGACAACGACTGGGTGTCGATGGCCGAGGTGGGCAGCCTGATCATGAAGAAGCGCCCCGACTTCGACCCCCGCAACTACGGTTTCCAGCGTCTCACCCCACTCATCGAGTCGTGTCCGAAATACTTTGAGATAGAGAAGCGGAAGGTGGAGAACAGCCACGTGAAACACGTGTTTGTGAGACTGAAATAGGAATACGAGAGGAAATGGCAGGAATTTTTAGCATGAACAGTAGGGTTTTTGAATAAAAAAAAGTAATTTTGCCATTGAGGCGCCACCTGTATGGCCCTCGCCCTAAAAACCTATTGTTCACATGCCTGAACTGTCGCACTATTTCCCCATTGCCAACCCGACGCTGATCTTCTTCGTCGTTTTGTGCATCATCCTTCTTGCTCCCATCATCATGGGCAAGTTGCGCATACCCCATATCGTGGGCATGGTGCTGGCAGGAGTGGCTATAGGCGAATATGGTTTTGACATCCTCAAGCGCGACGACTCCTTCGAACTCTTCGGAGCGGTGGGCATGTACTACATCATGTTCCTGGCCGGACTGGAGATGGACAAGGAGAGCATGAAGAAGAACAAGGACAGGCTGCTCACCTTCGGACTGCTCACCTACCTCGTGCCCTTCGTCATCGCCTATCTGCTGTCGACATGGGCCCTGGGATACTCCACCTTCGCCTCGCTGCTGCTCAGTTGCATCATGGCATCCAACACCTTAGTGGCCTACCCCATCGTGTGCAGGTATGGCCTGCAGCAACATCCCGGCGTGGCGCTGAGCGTGGGGTCGACGATGATCGCCCTCTTTCTCTCGCTCACCACCCTCGCCGCCGTGGTGGGCGCCTTCTCGGGCAAGGGAGACGCGATGTTCTGGGTGCTTTTCCTCGTCAAGATCGTGGTGTTCTGCGCCATCCTCTTCCTTCTCATACCACGCCTCACCAGGTGGTTCCTGCGCCGCTATTCCGACGCGGTGATGCAGTTTATCTTCGTCCTCTCGATGATGTTCCTCAGTGCCGCGCTCGCCGAGTTTGCCAACCTTGAGGGCATCCTGGGCGCCTTCATCTGCGGACTGATACTCAACAGGTTCATCCCCCGCCTCTCGCCGCTGATGAACCGCATCGAGTTCATCGGCAACGCGCTCTTCATCCCCTATTTCCTTATCGGCGTGGGCATGCTCATCAACGTGCGCGTACTCTTCGGCGGAGGCGACATCGTGTGGGTGGTGCTCTTCATGGTGCTTGTGGGCACCGTGGGAAAGGCACTGGCCGCCTACATGGCCAGCCTGCACTTCAGGATGCCGATGAAGTGGGGGCACATGATGTGCGGCCTCACCACAGCCCATGCCGCCGGAGCCATCGCCATGGTGATGGTGGGCATGAAGACCGAGGTGTCGCCCGGCGTGCAGTTGGTGGACGACAACATGCTCAACGGCGTGGTGATCATGATTCTCTTCACCTGCATCATCAGCACCATCATCACCGAGAATGCCGCCAAGCAAATCGTAATCGACGACAAGCCACAACAAGTGAGCGAGGACATCGACGACGAGAAGATACTGCTGCCCGTGAAATACCCCGAGCTGGCAGAAGGACTGGTGAGCGTGGCCCTGATGATGCGCAACGAGAAGCTGAACCGGGGACTGGTGGCGCTCAACGTGGTCTACGACGATGACAAACGGCAGGAGAACCAGGAGCGCGGACGCCAACTCCTCAGCCACTTGGTGAAGATAGCCAGCGCCGCCGACGTGAGGATGCAGACGCAGGTGAGGGTGGCCGCCAACATCGCCAACGGCATCAAGCACGCCTTCAAGGAATTCGACACCTCGGAAATCATCATGGGCCTGCACATCCACCACGAGATCTCGCCCAAGTTCTGGGGAGAGTTCGCCCAGAGCCTCTACAACGGACTAAGCCGCCAGATCATCTTCGTGAGGCTGAAGCAGCCCATCAACACACTAAGGTGCATCAGGGTGGCCGTGCCATCGAGGGCGGAGTTCGAGGCAGGGTTCCACCGATGGCTGGAGCGCCTGGTGAGGATGGCCGAGAACCTCGACTGCCGCATCGTGTTCCATGCTCGCCACGACTGCAGCGACCTGATACGCGACTTTATCCGTTTCAGGCATCCCAGCGTAAGAGACGAATATGAGCCGATGGAGCACTGGAACGAGTTGCCCCGCCTGGCCTCACACACGAACGACGACCACATGATCGTGTTCGTGACGTCGCGTAAGGGCAACATCTCCTACAAGACCGCCTTCGAGAAACTGCCCTTCGAAATCGAGCACTTTTTCCAGGGGAAGAGCCTGATGATCGTTTTCCCCGACCAGTATGGCGACCTGATGGACTCGATGTCGTTTGCCGAGCCCCAGCATACCGAGGAGAAGAGTGCCTACAACATCCTCATCGACTGGTTCCGCAAGAAGAAAACCAAAGAAACGTCATAACATCAACACAAGATGATAGAGATCAAATCCATCACCAAGAGTTTCGGATCGCTGCAAGTGCTCAAGGGCATCAACCTGAGCATCGACAGAGGCGAGATAGTGAGTATCGTGGGACCCAGCGGTGCCGGAAAGACCACCCTGCTGCAGATTATCGGCACGCTCGACCGCCCCGACACCGGCGACATCATCATCGACGGCACCAACGTGGAAAAGCTGTCGACCGACAAGTTGTCGGTATTCCGCAACCAGCACATCGGCTTCGTGTTCCAGTTCCACCAGTTGCTGCCAGAGTTCACCGCCATCGAGAACGTGATGATACCTGCCTTCATCGCAGGCAAGTCGCAGTCGGCAGCCAAGAAAAGAGCCGCCGAGCTGCTGGAGTTCATGGGACTGAGCGACCGTGCCTCGCACAAGCCCAACCAGCTGTCGGGTGGCGAGAAGCAGCGCGTGGCCGTGGCCAGGGCACTTGTCAACGAGCCCTTTGTCATCCTCGCCGACGAGCCTTCGGGCAGCCTTGACAGCAAGAACAAGGCCGAACTCCACCAACTCTTCTTCGACCTGCGCAAGAAATATGGCATGACGTTCATCATCGTGACCCACGACGAGGGTCTGGCCCAACTCACCGACCGCACCATACGGCTGAAGGACGGCATGATTGTAGGCGAGACCCGCAAGGCCTCTACCGACACCCCAGAGAATGTCCAGGGCGACTATACCGAGACCACAGCAACCACAGAACCCACTGAAAATGAATAAGATATTACTTGGCGACTACAACCGCCTGCAAGTGCTGAGGATGGTGGATTTCGGCGCCTATCTTGATGGTGGCGAAGCAGGAGACATCCTATTGCCAGAGAGATACCTGCCCGAAGGCACCCGTCCCGGCGACGAACTGACCGTGTTTGTCTACCTCGACCAGGAGGAGCGCCTGGTGGCCACCACCGAGCGTCCGCTGGCCAAGGTGGGCGAGTTTGCCTGGCTGAAAGTGGCATGGGTGAACCAGTATGGCGCCTTTCTCGACTGGGGACTGATGAAAGACCTGTTCTGTCCTTATGCCGAGCAGAAGAAGAAAATGGCTGTAGGCGAGCATCATGTGGTGCATGTGCACATCGATGAGGAGAGCTACCGCATCGTGGCCTCGGCGAGGGTGGAGCGCTATCTCTCGCACGACCTTGCCGACTACTACCACAACGAGAGCGTGGACCTGCTGGTGTGGCAACGCACCGAGATGGGCTACAAAGTGATTGTAGACAACCAATATGCCGGACTGGTGTACAACAACCAGATTTACCGCAACATCCACACGGGTGAGCGTCTGAAAGGCTACATCGACCAAGTGAGGGACGACGGAAAGATTGATGTGATGCTCCAGCCATCGGGCCGGCAGCAGACGAAGGATTTCGCCGACACCCTCACCGACTGGCTCATTGCCCATGACGGGGTGTGCGAATATGGCGACAAGACCGATGCCGAGACCATCAGGCAAGTGTTCGGCGTGAGCAAGAAAACGTTCAAGCGGGCCATCGGCGACCTCTACAAACACAGGGTAATCATCATCGATGATGAAGGCATACGGCTCACAAATACGGAAAAATGACAAGAAAAGTGAAAATTTATCGATAAAATGTGATTATTTGGAAAATAATAGCAAAAAAAAGGTTAGAGTTAGACAAAAATGATTATTTTTGCGCTGGAATCTAACCCATAACAAAATATGGCAAAGACAACGCCCTCTATGAGAGTTAATGCCATATCTATCCGACAGAGGGCATAAGGGGGCACTTCGCGAGGAGTGTCCCCAATTTTATTCCCAGAACCATCATCCGCAGCGATACGAACCCAAAAAAGAAGGCTCCCACGAGGGGAGCCTTCTTATGATTAGAACTCTGCATTCTTAGGAGTGCGGGGGAAGGGAATCACGTCGCGGATGTTCTGCATGCCCGTGACGAAGAGGATCAGGCGCTCGAAGCCAAGGCCGAAACCGGCATGCGGGCAAGAGCCGTACTTACGGGTATCGAGATACCACCATAGCTTGTCGGTCTCCATCTGCCGGCTTTCAATCTCAGCCATCAGCTTGTCGTAGTTCTCCTCACGCACGCTGCCACCGATGATCTCACCTATCTGCGGGAAGAGCACATCGGTGCCCTGCATGGTGGGGCCTGGAGCCACACAACCCTGATAGCCCACCGAGCCCTCGCCCTGCACCTCGTTCTGCTTCATATAGAAAGCCTTGATGCTGGCAGGATAGTCGGTCATGATGACTGGCTTCTTGAAATGCTCCTCCACCAGATAACGCTCGTGCTCGGAAGCCAGGTCGTCGCCCCAGTTGCACGGGAACTCGAACTTCCTTCCGTTCTTGATGGCCTCCTGCAGGATCTCTATACCCTTGGTATAGGGCAAGCGGACGAAGGTCTCCTTGAGCACGCCCTCAAGGCGTGGTATCAAGTCATGCTTAGGTGTGATGAACTTGTTGTCGTTGATGAACTCAAGGTCGTCCTTGCAGTTCTCCAGAGCCCATCTCACGCAATACTTGATGAAATCTTCCTCGAGGTCCATCAGTTCCTCCTGGTCGAGGAAGGCCACCTCGGGCTCCACCATCCAGAACTCTGCCAGATGTCGAGGTGTGTTGGAGTTCTCGGCACGGAATGTTGGTCCGAAGGTGTAGATGGCGCCCAACGCGGTGGCGCCCAGTTCGCCTTCGAGCTGTCCGGAAACGGTGAGCGAAGTCTGCTGTCCGAAGAAGTCATCGTCGTAGATGATTTTCCCGGCCTCGTCCTTTTTCAGGTCGTAGAGATTCTTGGTGGTCACCTGGAACATGTTGCCTGCTCCCTCACAGTCGCTGGCCGTAATCAGCGGTGTATGGAAATAGTAGAAGCCATGCTCGTGGAAATAGGTGTGGATGGCCATGGCCATGTTGTGGCGGATGCGCATGATGGCACCGAATACATTGGTGCGCAGGCGCATGTGGGCATGCTGGCGCATATACTCAAAGCTCTGTCCCTTCTTCTGCATCGGGTAATCAGCGCCACAAACGCCATAGACCTCAATGTTCTCGCACTGGAGCTCCACAGCCTGTCCGCCACCCTGGCTCTCCACAAGCACGCCATCGACACCGATACAAGCACCGGTGGTGACTTGCTTGAGCAAGGCAGCATCGAATTTCGAGGGGTCGACAACAATCTGAACGTTCTTGATGGTAGAACCGTCGTTAAGGGCGATGAAGTCTACTGATTTGCTACTACGGTGCGTGCGCACCCAACCCTTCACATTGACGATGGCACCAAAGTCGGTACGACGAAGCACGTCGATGACCTTTGTCCTACGAATTGTGTCCATTTTCTGTTAATCTATACGTATTTTATGTTGATTATTCGAAAGCGCCCATGCGCAGCATCTCCACCTCTTTCTCAGTGAGGAAGCGCCAGTCGCCACGGCGTACGTTCTTCTTGGTGAGGCCGGCGAACTGCACGCGGTCGAGGCGTACGACGCGGTAGCCCAGGCTCTCGAAGATACGGCGCACGATGCGGTTCTTTCCGCTGTGGATCTCGATACCCACCTGGCTCTTGTCGGTCTCGTGAGCATACTCGATGGCATCGGCCTTGATCTCACCATCCTCGAGGGTGATGCCCTCTGCGATCTGGTTCATGTCGTGAGCCGTGACATTCTTGTCGAGGAACACATGATAAACCTTCTTCTTGAGGAACTTGGGATGGGTAAGTTTGCTGGCAAGGTCGCCATCGTTGGTGAGCAGGAGCACGCCGGTGGTATTGCGGTCGAGACGGCCAACGGGATAGATACGCTCAGGGCAAGCGTCTTTCACCAGGTCCATCACGGTCTTGCGCTGCTGCGGGTCGTCGCTGGTAGTGACATAGTCCTTGGGTTTGTTGAGCAACACGTAGACCTTCTTCTCAAGGCGTACGGGCTGGTCGTGGAACATCACCTCGTCGGAACGCGACACCTTGGTGCCCAGTTCGGTCACCACCTGTCCGTTGACGGTCACCACACCTGCCTGGATGAAGGTATCGGCCTCACGACGGCTGCAAACACCGGCATTGGCAAGATACTTGTTGAGGCGGATGGGCTCATTGGGATCGATATGCTCCTCCTTGTACTCGATACGTTTCTTCAAACTGTATTTGGCATTGGGATCGTATCCGGGATTGTGCTGACGATAGCCACCACCCTGGTTGTATCCACGCTGCTGGTAGCCGCCACGCTGCTGATAGCCACCCTGCTGACGGGGCTGGTAGCCACCCTGCTGGCGGGGCTGATAGCCACCCTGCTGACGGGGCTGATAGCCACCTTGCTGACGGGGCTGGTAACCACCCTGCTGACGGGGCTGGTAGCCACCCTGCTGACGGGGCTGATAGCCACCCTGCTGACGGGGCTGGTAGCCACCCTGCTGACGGGGTTGGTAGCCACCCTGCTGACGGGGTTGGTAGCCACCCTGCTGACGGGGCTGGTAACCACCCTGCTGACGGGGTTGGTAACCACCCTGCTGGCGGTCGCCCATATTATTGTTGTAACGAGGACGGTAGGGACGCTGTCCGCCTCCCGACTGAAGACCTGCCCCGAAACCCTCGGGGCGGAATCCGCCCTCATCATCATTGTTTCTTTCGCTGGAATAAGCGCGCTGAGTGTGAATGCGAGGACGCATCATGCGCTGACCGCCACGATAGTCCTTAGAATAGTTCCCTGAGTCTGACTGATAACCTTCGCGGCCACCCTGACCCTGCTCGGACAACTGTCCGTCTTGTTTGTTCTCGTTTTCAAAATCCATAATAAAATAATTTTGGTAAGCCTCCCGGCTTGGTTAGTAAATAAAATGACTAAATACCTGTATAGTTATGTGGCGTTATCGCCAACAACTGATTCTTGATCTCATCGTCGACGTCGAGCGTGCGCACGAAGTCGTGGATGGTCTGCTCCGTCATCTTCTGGTTGGTGCGAGTGAGCTGCTTCTCGTAGGGATTGGGATATGCCTCCCGACGGAGAATGGTCTGGATAGCCTCGGCCACGACAGCCCAGTTGTCGTCGAGGTCGGCACGCAGCCGCTGCTCATTGAGGATGAGCTTGCGCAAGCCCTTGAGCGTACTCTCGATGGCGATGACGGTATGTCCGAAGGGCACGCCCACGTTGCGGAGCACTGTGGAGTCGGTGAGGTCGCGCTGCAGGCGGCTCACCGGGAGTTTGGCGGCGAGGAACTGCAACAGTGCGTTAGATATGCCCAGGTTACCCTCACTGTTCTCGAAGTCGATGGGATTGACCTTGTGAGGCATGGCACTCGACCCTACCTCGCCAGCCTTGATCTTCTGCTTGAAATACTCCATGGAGATATACATCCAGAAATCGCGGTCGAGGTCGATGATGATGGTGTTGACGCGGCGAAGGGCATCGAACACGCCTCCTATGCAGTCGTAGTTGCTGATCTGTGTGGTGTACTGCTCACGACGCAATCCCAGCTTCTCACTCACGAAAGTATTGGCGAACTCTCGCCAGTCGTAGTCGGGATAAGCCACGTGGTGGGCATTGAAATTGCCTGTGGCGCCACCAAACTTGGCAGTGATAGGATAAGCCTTCAGTTGGTTCAGCTGCTCGGTGAGCCGGTAGACAAACACCATGATCTCCTTTCCCAAACGGGTAGGAGAAGCAGGCTGCCCATGGGTCTTGGCCAGCATGGGCACCTCGCGCCACTCATCGGCATAGGTCTGGAGCTGGGCAATCAGTTCCTCAATGGCCGGACAGATTACCTGCGTCAGCGCATCCTTGATGGAGAGTGGGACGGATGTATTGTTGATATCCTGAGAAGTGAGACCGAAGTGAATGAACTCCTTATACTTGTCGAGGTTTCCAATCTTGTCGAACTTTTCCTTGATGAAGTACTCTACGGCTTTGACGTCGTGGTTGGTGACACGCTCTATATCCTTCACACGCTGGGCATCGGCTATGGAGAACTCGCCATAGATGGCACGCAGGTTCTCGAAAAGGGTATGGTTGAAATCCTGAAGTTGGGGCAAAGGCAACTCGCATAGAGCGATGAAATACTCTATCTCTACACGTACCCTGTATCTAATAAGCGCATATTCTGAAAAATATTCTGCCAATGACACTGTTTTCCCTCTATAGCGGCCGTCGATAGGAGAAATGGCCGTCAACGAATCAAGCCCGATCATTCTTAAAAATCTATATATAAAAATAATGTATGCGTGTGCGTATATCCCAAATTGGATTGCAAAGATACGAAAATATCAACACACCAAAGAAAATAAAAACATAAAGTTTTATAAAATGAGCGAAAAATTGATTTCTACAAAAAAAGAAAACCCTGCAGCCCCGAAAGGCCACAGGGTATCACCCCAAGTGGGCGTTGACGGATTCGAACCGCCGACCCTCTGCTTGTAAGGCAGATGCTCTAAACCAACTGAGCTAAACGCCCTTTTCGTGAAAAGCGATGCAAAGGTAAGGATATTTTGTGAATCCACAAAATTTTCGGCCGTTTTTTATTCCAAAAAGATGTTTTTGAGCATTTTTGAACACAGAGCACAGGCGATTTAGACTCAAAATGCAAAAATCCTTTTGCATTTTGCTCGCTTAATCGTACCTTTGCCAACTAGTGGCGAAGGTACTCACGCTCGGAAAACATCAAATAAATTTGTGTTTTCTCTCACTTAATCGTACTTTGCCACTTCGTGGCGAAGGTACTCACGCTCGGAAAACATCAAATAAATTTGTGTTTTCTCTCACTTAATCGTACCTTTGCAGAATGAATGGGGAGCGTCCCCTGAAATTGGAAACATTAACAAAAAGAAAAATGGAAAAAGTAGTAAGTGGTATCCGACCTACCGGCAACCTGCACCTTGGCAATTACTTCGGTGCGGTGAAGAGTTTCGTGAAAATGCAAGATGAATACGACTGCATGTTCTTCATTGCCGATTGGCATAGCCTCACCACCCATCCGAAGCCAGAAGACATCCAGGAAAGCGCCCGCACCATCCTTGCCGAGTACCTGGCCTGTGGCCTCGACCCCGAGAAAGCGCCCATCTATGTTCAGAGCGACGTGAAGGAGACCTTGGAACTGTATCTCTTTCTCAACATGAACATGTATCTGGGAGAACTGGAGCGCGTGACCACTTTTAAGGAAAAAGCCCGCAAGCAGCCCAACAACGTGAATGCCGGTCTGCTCACCTACCCCACCCTGATGGCTGCCGACATCCTTCAGCACAGGGCCAACAAGGTGCCCGTAGGCAAGGACCAGGAGCAGAATATGGAGATGGCCCGCAGATGCGCCCGCCGTTTCAACAACATCTACGGTGTGGAGTTCTTCCCGGAGCCACAGAATTTCTACTTCGCCGAGAAAGCGGTGAAGGTGCCAGGCCTTGACGGCAGCGGCAAGATGGGCAAGAGCGAGGGCAACTGCATCTATCTTCGCGACGAGGACAAAGTGATTACAAAGAAGGTGATGAAGGCCGTGACCGACCTTGGTCCGCAGACGCCCAACAGCGAGCGCCCCGAGATTATCGAGAATCTCTTCTCGTTCCTGAAGCTCTGCTCGAATGAGGAAGCCTACACCTATTTTGACGAGAAATGGAACGACTGCACCCTTCGTTACGGAGACCTGAAGAAACAAATCGCCGCCGACCTGGTGAAGACCATCGCACCCATCAGGGAGCGCATCAATGAGTTCAGTTCGAACAAGGAGTTGCTCGACCGCATTGCCCGCGAGGGTGCCGAGCGTGCCCGCGCCAGTGCCACCGCCACCATCGAGGAGGTGCGCCGCATCATCGGCTTCAGGGTGAGATAACCTATACAAGCCACTACAGCCCTGTTGTTGGCATCTCGAAGAACTTAATCGATTTTTACAGACAGAGCGGAAAGCTCAAAATCGATTTGAAAGACAGACAAAAAAAGCGCCCTCACGATGAGGGCGCTTATTTTTGGTTGGAGAATTCTGATTAGCGAATCTCAACAACGGCACGACGGTTGAGCTCGAACGGTGAGAGGATATCCACACCACCCTTGCCAACGCAAGTCACCTTGTCGCGGTTCACACCCATACCGATGACTTCCTCAGCCACGGTCTTGGCACGCTCGTCGGAGAGCCACTGGTTGTGCTCAGGATTACCTGTAGCGCTGTCAGCATAACCGGTAACGAGAACGTTGGTGTTCTTGTCGGCAGCAACCTTAGCAAGAGCGCGAACGTCTACGAGGTCACGTGAGTAAGAAGGACCGCTGTTGGTCTTGTTGCAGTAGAAGTAAACAGTAGCAGGAGCACCGATGATCTGGTCGATGGGCTTCGGGCACACGTGGTTCTTGATGAGGTTGTTCAGACGATCGATCTCAGCATTGGCGTCGGAGAGACGGTTGTTGAGGTCGTCGAGTTCTGCCTGATGGAGAGCCTTGATAGCAGCGATATCGGGCACCTTATCGAATGTACCTTTACCGAGGTTGAAGGTCAGACCAATCTCTGCATAGAGGTTGTTGTCGTGGCTGTCCCATCCGCGGTTTCCGGGATCAAGCTGGTTGTCCATACCGTCGATGTCGGTCTCAAAGCGGTTCCAACCCAACTCGAGGTTCAGGAACACCTTGCGGCTGAGGCGGAATTCGTTGAGCAAACCAACGCTGAGGTCCATACCGTAGCGGTCGTGGGTCATCGAGCGACCGAAGCCAGCACCTGCGAATGGAATGAAGTTCCAAACACGGTCGGGGTTATAGCCCAGCAACATGTTGCTCAAGTTGAACAGAGCATGCTCATTGAGCACCCAGTACTTGTTGAAGTAGCCTTTACCCTCGCCATTCACGGCACGTACAGACTTACCCCAGATACCAGCAAGCTTGGTGCGGAGTCCGAGGCCCGGAGTGAACCATTTACCAATAGCAATGGCAGCACCTGGGTTTGAACGGAAATCCTTGAGAGGACTGCGGTCGAGTCCTGCTCCGTGCTCCTCTGCGGAGTACCAAGCGTTCCACTGAGCGCCTACTTGAATGAACCAATTGCTCCAGAACGAATTAGTGGCTACACTGTACTTCAATGTAGGATCGTCCTGAGCCATGGCTGAGAAAGAAACGCTGACGAGAGCCAGCACCATTAATAGTTTTTTCATAACCTTTTTATTTTAAAAAATAATCAAAAATATATATATCCTGTTGACAGTTACGCAATATTTTCCGCTGCAAAGATAATATTTTTTTTCAAACCCAATTGGTTTTTCTATAGAATTTTTCACTTTTTTGCAAAAAATACCTAAATTTCGTGAAAAAAATGGGATTTCAAATCATTATCCAAGCAATCGGTCAATCTCGTTCTGCTGCAAAATGCACAAGATTGGCTTGCCATCGGGCGTGAGATTGACATTGGAACAAGAGAAGAGCCGGTTGACCAGATTCTCCATCTCGTCGTTCGACAGCACCTGTCCTTGCGGGATGGCCGCTCCCCTTGCCATACCGAGGGCGAGGGCATACTGAATCTCGCTCCGTGGCTGTCCGGTTTTCTCCTTTGCCACCATGAGCAGGTCGTTGAGCATCGTAGTGACATCGATGCCCTCTATGCCTGCGGGTATGCCATCGATGGAGAAGCTTCCGCCGCCGAGGTCGTTGAGCGAGAAGCCCAGGTCGGCCAGGTCGGGGAGGATTTGCCTCATCACCTCTCCATCGGCCAGCGACAGTTTGATGATCTCGGGGAAGAGCATGCCCTGCGACCGCCATCTGTGGTTGCGCATCTTCTCCTGGTATTCCTCGAAGAGGATACGCAGGTGTGCCCTATGCTGGTCGATGATCATGAGTCCCGACTTCACTGCCGTCATGATGAGCCTCCCTTTATATTGATAATGTGAGGGCGACTTCTCGGCGATGATGTCGTCGGGGGTGTCGATGTCATCGGGCTCATCAAAGAGGCCGGGCTGCTGTGTGGTCTCGTGCCGTGCCACCTGGTAGAGGTCTTCCCAATGCTGCTGCGTGTCGGCCTTTCGGTTTCTCGGGTCGTTGAAGGGGTTGTATTGGGGGTTGGTCTTCACCTCTGGCCTGTGCACATCGGTGTTGCTGGGGTCGTAGAGGGGGATGTCGGGACGTCCCTCGGTATCGAAATCGATGGAGGGCACGTCGTTGAATTTCCCCACGGCCTCTTTCACCGCCGCCGAGAGAATCTGCCATATCACCTGCTCGTTCTCGAACTTGATCTCCGTCTTGGTGGGATGGATGTTGACATCGATGTCGGATGCCGGCACATCGAAGAAGATGAAGTAGGGCACTTGCTCGCCCTGTGGCACCAGCCGCTCGAACGGAGCCATCACCGCCTTGTTGAAATAGGGGTGTTTCATGTATCTCCCATTGACGAAGAAGAACTGGTGGGCGCCCTTCTTCCTCGAGGCCTCTGGTTTTCCCACGAAGCCACTGATGTGGCACACCGATGTCTCCACTGCCACCGGCAGCAGGTCCTGGTTGGTTTTCTTTCCAAACACGTCGACGATGCGCTGTCGAAGGCCAGCCTTGGGCAGGTTCGACACCTCCACCCCATTGCTGTGCAAGGTGAAGGCAACCTGCGGATTGACGAGCACGATGCGCTCATAGGCCGTGAGGATATTGTTGAGCTCGGTGGTGTTCGACTTGAGGAACTTGCGTCGTGCGGGCACATTGTAGAACAGGTTCTCCACCTTGAAATTGCTGCCCACCGGGCACGACACGGGTTCCTGTCCCACGAAGCGGGAGCCGTTTATGGTGACGGCCGTGCCGATATCGTCGGTATGGAGCCGCGTCTTGAGTTGCACCTGTGCCACCGCAGCTATCGAGGCGAGGGCCTCGCCCCTGAAGCCCATGGTATGCAGGTCGAAAAGGTCGTCGGCCTTACGGATCTTCGATGTGGCATGCCTTTCGAACGACAGCCGGGCGTCGGTGGGCGACATGCCTTTCCCGTTGTCGATGACCTGAATAGACGTGCGCCCGGCATCCACCACAAGGACATTCACCTCGGTGGCGCCGGCATCCAGGGCATTCTCCACGAGTTCCTTGATGACGGAGGCAGGCCGTTGTATCACCTCTCCGGCAGCAATCTGGTTGGCCACGGCATCGGGCAGCAGTTGTATGATGTCACTCATTGCGTCAGTGGTGTGGTGTTGGCAGAAGTTTTTTTCTTGTGTTTCTCCTCTATATAATAGATGTCGTCCTTGTCGAGCGGCCTGATGTAGTCGTACCATCCGAAATTGGGCAGGTAGTCCTTGCCGCTGGGGACCTGGAACACGGGATACATGATGCCCTCGGCCTTCGACGTCCATATCCTGTCGAGTTTCCGCTCCTTGGTCACATACATCCTCATGGTGTCGGTCTCCACATACACCATTCCCACGAGAGAGCTGTCGCTCTCGTCGACAGGATAGTAGATGGACATCACATTGCGTATGGCCTCACTCATGCGGATGTTGCCATCCACGAAATAGGCGTTCATGCGCTGCGAGGCCACCTGGTTGTAATACACCTTCGTGGGGTCTTTCAGTTCGTGCATGCGCTCGAGCGACAAGGCATTCTGCATGACATGGGCCTCCCTCACCGTGGAATCGTTGAGGAACACCCTGATGCTGTCGCCCAGCAACTGCCGGTTGGCATTCCACACAATCGGGTCGTAATAGAGGGTGATGGTGGAGTCGAGGGTGCAGATGACCATCGAGTCGCATACGGCCTGGACATCATTCCTGAACATCCTCACCTTATGGTAGCAGTGCACCTTCCGGTAGAGCGAGTCGGTATCGAGGTTGAAGGTCTCCACGCGTATCGTATCGGCATGAAGGTAGAGGGTGTCTTGCTGCGAGTAGTCGATGTAGATGGGGTTCTTGGTCGCCATGCCCGTCCCGTCGAGCTCGTTGTAGTCCACAGCGTCGGCTATCAGCCGGTTCTTGTTCTTCCGGTCCTCGTAGTTCACCCGTCCGTAGCCATGGCTCACCTTGCTCGAGCTGTCGTAGAAGAGGCTGTCGCCGGTGATGGTGCGGATGTTGTTTTGTATGCTCGACTTGTCGTAGAGCTCCACCTGGTCGGTCTTCATGAAGTAGACACAGTTGGTGGTCTCCACATCGTATCCGTCGCGAATGGAATGGATGGTCGACTTGCTCCAAGTGCGCCGTCCGTTGTCAAACTCCGTCTTTCCGCCTTTCACCAGCGCCCTCTCGTCCTCTGAATAATAATATAAGGTGTCGGTGGTGATGACATGGGTCTTGGTGCGCAGCTTCACCTTGTAGAAGAACTCGGCCTCCTTCGTGTCGAGGTTGTATTTTCCCCAGTCGCTGCTGAGCATGAGTCCCTTCGACTTGTCGACGTAGTTGCCGCCCTCATCGTAGTAGACGATATTGAACTTCTGGTCGAGAATGAGGTTGTCGGTGCGCAGCTCCGAGGTTTTCCGGTGCACCACGAGCACATTGTGCTGGGCGTGCACCATATCGGCATCGTTTCGTCCGTCATAGAAAGCCGTGTCGCACCTGATCTCGAGCGTGTCGCCCTGCAGCAGCCTCACATGTCCGAAGGCATGGAAGGTGTTCTCCTGCTGTTTGAAATAGGCACTGTCGCAATAGAGCACGGAGCCACGGTGGCGGAATTTCACGTTTCCCCTCACCACCTGCGTGTCGTTGCGGCGGAACTCATCATAGTAGAGTGAGTCGGCGTGGTCGAGGTAGATGCGCTCGTCCTGCACCCTACCCCTGTTGCGCTGAGCGCTGGCAGGCAGCGACATACATAGACCTAGCAGGCATAGAATCAGCAATGCCAAGATTCTATGCCTGCAAGAGGTGGGCTGTATGTGCGCGTGTCTTGTCATTTCACCCACCCTTTGTATTGGAACTCGCAATCCCTGTATTGTTCGTTCATTCTCACATAGGTGTTCTTCAGTTTCTGTGCCACCCAGTCGTTGAGGGCCTGCTCACGCCGTTTGGCGAGCACCACGTCCTTCATGGTCTGGAAGTCCTCGGTGATGGTGGCCCTATGGCTCTCGGTGCGGCTCTTCAGTTTGATGATGGCGCAGACGGTCTTTCCCTTGCTGTTGATCATCTCGAATGACTTTGAGATTTCTCCCACTGCCAGTCCCTCCACGGCCCTTGCCACCTCGGTGGGCAGGTCCTGCATACGGAACTTCGAGGTACGGGTATGTTCCTGCTCGAGAGCGTTGGCCATCAGTCCTCGGTTGCTCTTGGTGTCCTTGTCGTCGGAGATGAACGTGGCAGCCTCATCAAATGTGAACTTGCCCTCACGGATATCGTTTGCGATGGAGTCGAGCTGCTCGGAAGCCAGTTTCAGGGCATCTCTCGTCACGCGCGGCTTCATCAGGATATGCCTCACGTTGATGCGCTCACCACGCTTGTCGATGAGCTGGATGATGTGGAAACCGAACTCGGTTTCCACTATTTTTGAAATCTTGTTGGGGTCGGTGAGGTTGAAGGCCACATTGGCGAAGGTGGGGTCGAGGGCCGCCTTCGGGGTGTAGCCGATCTCGCCACCCTGCCGTGCCGAACCGTCCTCGGAGTAGAGTCGTGCCATGGTGGCGAAGGTAGTCTCGCCGCGGTTCACCCTGTCGGTATACTCGCGCAGCGCGTCCTTCACCCTGTTGACCTCCTCGATGGAGACCTTGGGTTGCCGTGTGATAATCTGCACCTCGACGGTGGTGGGAACGAGAGGGATGCTGTCTTCGGGCAATCTCTCGAAGAACTTGCGCACCTCGGCAGGCGAGACAGAGATGTCTTTCACGAGTTGCTGCCGCATCTTCTGGATGAGCTCACGGTTCTTGAACTCGTCGTGCATCTGCTGTCGCATCTGCGAAATGGTCATATTGCGGTATTCCTCGAGTTTCTCGCGTGAGCCATCGGCCAACTGTATCCAGTAGTTGATCTGGTCGTCGATGCTCTGCGATATATCCGACTCGGTGACCTCGATACTGTCGATGGCAGCCTGGTGGAGGAAGAGCTTCTGGACGGCCAACTGCTCAGGAATGGTGCAGTCGGGATTGCCCTCCCATTTCATGCCCTCCATCTCGCCCTGCATGCGCATGGACTCGATATCGGACTTGAGAATCGGCTCGTCGCCCACTACCCACACCACCTCGTCGATGATGCTCGCGGGTTGAGCGCTGTGCACCTCCTTGGCAGCGGTGGTGGTGGAGTCATCGGCAAGGCAAGCCATCATGCCAGGCCGTGACGCTCCTGCACCCACCGTCATGGTGAGCATCAAGAGCGCTGCGATGCTATAAAGGCATATTTTGTTC
The DNA here is from genome assembly GCA_900320585.1 of uncultured Prevotellaceae bacterium. Taxonomy (GTDB): domain Bacteria; phylum Bacteroidota; class Bacteroidia; order Bacteroidales; family Bacteroidaceae; genus Prevotella. The sequence continues at coordinate 17,124 of ONSV01000019.1, forward strand.
ATTGGCATCAGTGTTTGTTTACCGTGGCGAGCACATCCTTGTTCACTTTCACCACATAGCGTTTCCTAAGTTCCTCCACCCACTGTTTCTCGAGCTGGTCCTGATAGTCGGTGAGCACCTGTCCGCGCACGTCGGTGTACTCCTTGGGAGCCTTGAGCAGTTTGCCATACACGGCATCAAAGGGATAGTCTTTCGTTGGGGGCACTTCGACCTTCTTCTTGAAGACCTCACGGTCGACGAGGGGGTTGTCGCCGGCCTTGAAGATACCCTTCACCACACGGATGCGGATCACGCTGTCGGCATTGAACGTGGCGTGCAGTTTCTCGGCCCACTTGTCGAAGGGCACGCCCTTCACGCATTTCTTCACGGCCTTCACGTCGGCCTTGTCTTTCACATGGTAGGCCATGCCCTTGTAGCGGGGAGCGTCCCAGGTATACTTCTTCTTGTTGGCCTGGAAGAACTTACGCAGACCCTCCTCGTCTTTGGCGGCCTTGTCCCAAACATTCTGGTTGCTGATCTCGTAGAAGAGGAGTCCGTCGTGGTACTCACGGATGAGGTTGGCCAGGTCGGAGTCTTTCTCAGAGAGGTCGATGGCCCTCTGCTCAAGGATTTGCTCGCGCGAGAGCACACCGTCCTTTGCCACCACCTCGTCGATTTTCTGGTCGATGAGATGCTCACGGATACCGTTGCGGTCGATATAGGTAAGCAGACCTTCGCGGCAGGAGTCGAAGGGCACGAAAGGCTTCTGGTCGAGCAGTTTGACGATATGGAAGCCATAGGCCGACTTCACAGGTTGCGACATCTCGCCCACCTTGAGTTTGTAGACAGCCTTCTCAAACTCCGGAACGGTTTGTCCGGGCTGTATCCATCCTATCTCGCCACCCCTTGATGCCGAGCCCTTGTCGTCGGAGAACTTGCGTGCCATCTCGGCGAAGTCGGCGCCATTGACGATGGCCCTGTAGATGGAGTCGGCCTTCTGCCGTGCGTTGGCCTCTGCTGTATTGCCGGCATCGGCGTTCACCATCACCAGGATGTGCGTGGGCTTGGCCAGTCCGCCGAGCGAGTCGACATAATGCTGTGTCTTGTCGTAGATCTCGTGGGCCTGGGCCATGATGTCGTCGTCGGTGATGAACGTGGGCCTCACCTGTTGGTCGCGATACATGGCGAACTCGTTCCTGAACGAGGAGAGGGTGTCTAATTTGGCGTCGAGGGCTGCAGCCACTTTGAGCTTGTAGTTGATGAACAGGTCGACATACTCCTCCACCGTCTTCTTGTCGATGACGCCCTCCGAATTGTTCTTGTTGTATGAGTACTCGAACTCTGAACGGTTGACGGGCACGCCATTGATGGTCATGATAACGGGGTCGCTCTGTGCGAAGGTTGTCATAGCGACGGCGCACGTCAACATCACGTTTAATAATCTTTTTTTCATAACAAGGTGGTATCTATAAATCCACAAGTGTAATTATCTTCTCTTAGTCTTATTCTGGTCTAGAATAGTTGGGAGCCTCACTGGTAATGGTGATATCGTGGGGATGGCTCTCCATCACGCCGGCATTGGTGATGCGCGTGAACTTGGCTTCGTGGAGGGCATCGATGCTGCCGGCGCCACAATAGCCCATTCCCGAGCGCAGGCCGCCCACCAGCTGGTAGATGACCTCCTGCACGGTGCCTTTGTAGGGCACCCTGCCGGCGATGCCCTCGGGCACCAGTTTCTTGGTCTCTTTCGTGCCTGCCTGGAAATAGCGGTCTTTCGACCCGTTCTCCATGGCCTCGAGCGAGCCCATTCCGCGATAGCTCTTGAACTTTCTTCCGTTGAAGATGATGGTGTCGCCCGGACTCTCTTCGGTGCCTGCCACCAGCGAGCCGATCATCACCGAGCTGCCACCAGCGGCAATGGCCTTCACCACATCGCCCGAGTAGCGCAGTCCGCCATCAGCGATAAGGGGCACGCCCGTTCCCTTGAGTGCGGAGAAGACATCGTAGACGGCGCTGAGCTGAGGCACACCAACTCCGGCCACCACGCGGGTGGTACAGATGGAGCCCGGTCCGATGCCCACCTTGATGGCGTCGGCGCCGTTGTCGACCAGCATCCTTGCAGCCTCGCCGGTGGCCACGTTGCCCACGACGATGTCGACGTCGGGGAACATCTTCTTGGCCTCGGCCAGCTTCTCTACCACGAACTTGGAGTGTCCGTGTGCGGTATCGATGACGATGGCATCGGCGCCGGCATTGACGAGTGCCTCCATGCGGTCGAGCGTGTCGGCGGTGACGCCCACGCCAGCGGCCACGCGCAGGCGGCCCTTGTCGTCCTTGCAGGCCATGGGCTTGTCTTTGGCCTTGGTGATGTCCTTATAGGTGATCAGTCCGACGAGCCGGTTGTTCTTGTCGACCACGGGCAGTTTCTCGATCTTGTTCTCCTGCAGTATTTGGGCGGCGGCAGCCAGGTCGGTCTGCTGATGGGTGGTGACCAGGTTGTCTTTCGTCATCACCTCGTCGATCTTCTTGTCGAGACGGTGCTCGAAGCGCAGGTCCCTGTTGGTGACGATACCCACGAGGAAGTTGTCGTCGTCGACCACGGGAATGCCACCGATATGGTATTCGGCCATCAGATTGAGGGCATCCCTCACGGTGCAGCCCTTCCGGATGGTGACGGGGTCGTAGATCATTCCGTTCTCAGCTCTTTTAACGATGGCCACCTGCCTCGCCTGCTCCTCAATAGACATGTTCTTGTGAATCACACCGATGCCGCCCTCACGCGCGATGGCGATGGCCATCGATGATTCGGTGACGGTATCCATGGCAGCTGTGACGAAGGGGATGTTCAGCTGGATGTTACGAGAGAACTGGGTTTTCAACTCCACGGTTCTTGGCAGAACCTCTGAATAGGCTGGAATCAACAGGACGTCGTCGAAGGTCAGTCCGTCCATTACAATCTTGTCTGCAACAAATGATGACATAGTCTGGTTTTTATTTATTGCGTGCAAAATTAGCAATTAAAATCCACAAAACGGGTGGTTTTGGTGTTTTTCTTGCCGAATTAATACGTTTTAACGTCACAATACAATTCATGCGGGCACCGAGATGCCCGCATGACAGATTTGTGGAATGTCAGTGAAACGGTGGAGACGGGCCTTAGTTGGCCATCTCGGAGATAAATTTCACCCTTACGAGCCTGATGTTCTCCTCGGAGTAGTCCTCGCCGAGCTCGTCCATGGCCGCATCAAGGTCGTCGGTATCGCTCTCCCTGAAATACTCATAGATATCCTCCACCATGTCCTCGTCCATCACCTCTTCGATGAAATAGTCGATATTGAGTTTGGTCCCACTATAGACGATGGCCTCTATCTCGTCGAGCAAGTCGAAGAAATCGATGCCTTGTGCCTTGGAGATCTCCTCCAGGTCGATTTTCCTGTCGATGCTTTGAATAATCTTTACCTTGAGAATGGATTTCTTGGCCACGGTCTTCACCCTCAGTTCCTCGGGGCGCTCAATCTCGTTTTCCTCGCAGTGCTTCTTGATCAGGTCGCAGAATTCCTGCCCATACCTTTTGGCCTTGCCTGCGCCCACGCCCTGGATATTCTGCAGTTCCTGCAACGATACGGGATACATGGTGGCCATCTGCTCGAGCGACGGGTCTTGGAAGATGACATAGGGCGGGACATTGAGTTTTTTTGACATTTTCTTGCGCAGGTCCTTCAGCATGGAGAAGAGTTCGGGGTCGAGGGCGCCTGCCGAGGCCTCCATGCTCTCGTCCTCATAATCGTCCTTGAACTCAGTGTCTTTCACAATCATGAAGGTAGAAGGATTCTTCATGAACTTCTTGCCTGCCGAAGTGAGTTTCAGGAGGCCGTAGTTCTCGACATCCTTCTTGAGATAGCCCGCGATCATGGCCTGTCGGATAACCGGGTTCCACAGCTTGTCGTCCTCATCTTCTCCCAGTCCGAACTCCTCGAGTTGGTCGTGCTTGTGCGACACGATGTCATCGGTAGCCCTTCCCTTCACGAAGTCGATGATGTATTCGGTGCGGAAATTCTCCTTCACCGCACTCACTGCCTGCAGCACGATGAGCAGCTGCTGCTGTCCGTCGATCTTGGTCTTCGGGTTCAGGCAGTTGTCGCAGTTGCCGCAGTTGTCGGGTTTGTATTCCTCGCCGAAATAGTGGAGGAGCATTTTCCTCCTGCAGACCGACGACTCGGCATAGGCTGCCGTCTCCTGAAGCAGCTGCCGCCCGATATCCTGTTCGGCCACGGGTTTCCCCTCCATGAATTTCTCCAGTTTCTGGAGGTCCTTGTAGGAGTAGAAGGCGATGCACTTTCCCTCACCGCCATCGCGTCCGGCCCGTCCTGTCTCCTGGTAGTATCCCTCCAGGCTCTTGGGGATGTCGTAGTGGATGACGAACCTCACGTCGGGCTTGTCGATGCCCATGCCGAAGGCGATGGTGGCGACGATGATGTCGATCTTCTCCATGAGGAAATCGTCCTGGGTCTCCGACCTCTTGGCCGACTCCAGTCCGGCGTGGTAGGCCGCGGCCTTGATATCGTTGGCGCAGAGATCGGCGGCCAGTTCCTCCACTTTCTTCCTGGAGAGACAGTATACGATGCCGCTCTTTCCGGGATTCTGCTTGATGAAACGGATGATCTGCTTGTTGATCTCGTTGGTCTTTGGCCTCACCTCGTAATACAGGTTGGGCCTGTTGAACGAACTGTTGAACTCTTTGGCGTCGACGATGCCAAGGCTTTTCTTGATATCGGCCCGCACCTTGTCGGTGGCGGTGGCAGTAAGGGCGATGACCGGCGCATTCCCGATTTTCTGGATGGTGGGCCGTATGTTCCTGTATTCGGGCCTGAAGTCATGTCCCCATTCCGAGATACAGTGGGCCTCGTCGATGGCATAGAACGATATTTTCACAGAGCGGAGGAACTCCACGTTCTCATCCTTGTTGAGCGACTCTGGCGCCACATAGAGCAGTTTGGTGTGCCCTGACAGGATGTCGGCCTTCACCTGGTCGATGGCGGCCTTGTTGAGTGAAGAGTTGAGGTAATGTGCCACGCCATCCTCCTCGCTCATGGCATTGATGACATCCACCTGGTTTTTCATGAGTGCTATGAGGGGTGACACCACGATGGCCGTACCCTCCATGATGAGGGAGGGCAACTGGTAGCACAGCGACTTTCCTCCACCGGTAGGCATGAGCACGAAGGTGTCGTTGCCATCCAGCAGGTTTCTCACGATAGCTTCTTGGTCGCCCTTGAACTTGTCAAAGCCGAAATAGCGCTTGAGTTGTTGAGTTAGGTTAACATCTTTCAGCATGTGTTTATCCTCCGTTCGTTGCATCACCGTTGGCATGAGGCGTCATGATGCCTCATGCTAACGGCTCTGTAAGTGTGCTTTTTCAAGTTGCTTTTCAGCATATTCCTTTGTCACCACGAACTTGTCGACCTTTTTTGAGGGGAAGTCGAACATGGCATCCATGATGACATTCTCCACGATCGACCTCAGTCCGCGTGCTCCGAGCTTATACTCCACTGCCTTGTCGACGATGAAATCGAGTGCCTCGGGGTCGAACTCCAGTTTTACGCCGTCCATCTCGAAGAGTTTCACATACTGTTTCACGATGGAGTTCTTGGGTTCGATGAGAATCCGCTTCAGAGCCTCACGGTCGAGCGGGTTGAGATAGGTGAGCACGGGCAGTCGGCCGATGATCTCGGGGATGAGTCCGAAGGACTTCAGGTCGTGCGGCAACACGTATTTCATAAGGTCCTCCTTGTCGATTTTCCTCAGGTTCTGCACCGAGTTGTATCCCACGGTCCGTGTGTTCATGCGCTGTGCGATCTTGCGCTCTATCCCGTCGAAGGCCCCTCCGCAGATGAAGAGGATGTTGTGCGTGTCGACGTGGATATATTCCTGGTCGGGGTGCTTGCGCCCACCCTGCGGCGGCACGTTCACCATGGTACCCTCAAGGAGTTTGAGCAGTCCCTGCTGCACGCCCTCGCCACTCACGTCGCGGGTGATCGACGGGTTGTCGGCCTTTCGCGCGATCTTGTCGATCTCGTCGATGAAGACGATGCCCCGCTCGGCAGCCTTCACGTCGTAGTCGGCCACCTGGAGGAGTCGTGACAGGATGCTCTCCACGTCCTCGCCCACATATCCGGCCTCGGTGAAGACGGTGGCGTCGACGATGGTGAATGGCACGTCGAGGAGTCGGGCTATCGTGCGGGCGAGCAGTGTCTTTCCCGTGCCGGTGCTCCCCACCATGATGATGTTGCTCTTCTCTATCTCCACCCCGTTGGGGTCGTCGGGTTGCTGGAGTCGTTTATAGTGGTTGTATACGGCAACGGAGAGATATCTTTTGGCCTCATCCTGCCCGATGACATACTGGTCGAGATAGTCTTTTATCTCCTTGGGCTTGGGTACCTTCTTGATCTTGAACTTCTCCTTCGAGCCTGCGGCAGAGGACGCCAGCACGCCCGAGGTCTGGACGATCTGGTAGGCCTGCTGCGCGCAGTTCTCGCAGATGAAGCCATTGATGCCAGAAATGAGCAGCCTGACATCCTTCTCTCCATTTCCGCAGAAGCTACATACTTTCTTCATCTCACTTCTTCCGTTTGAGCACGGTGTCGATCATACCATACTCCTTGGCCTCATCGGCCGTCATCCAGTAGTTGCGGTCGGAGTCGGCCCATACCTTGTCGTATGGGGTATGCGAGTGGTCGGCGATGATGGTGTAGAGCTCTTTCTTGTATTTCTGTATCTCACGGGCCTCGATCTCGATGTCAGAAGCCTGGCCTTGCACGCCGCCGAGAGGCTGGTGTATCATCACGCGGCTATGGGTGAGTGCCGACCGTTTGCCCTCGGCGCCTGCCACGAGGAGCACGGCGGCCATCGAGGCGGCCATACCGGTGCAGATGGTAGCCACGTCGCTCGAGATATACTGCATGGTGTCGTAGATGCCGAGGCCAGCAGTGACGCTTCCACCGGGCGAGTTGATGTAGATGGAGATATCCTTGGTGTCGACGGAGTCGAGGTAGAGCAGCTGAGCCTGCAGCGTGTTGGCGGTATAGTCGTCGATCTGCGTGCCGAGGAAGATGATGCGGTCCATCATGAGCCGGGAGAAGACGTCCATCTGTGTGACGTTGAGCTGGCGTTCCTCCAGGATGTATGGATTAAGATACTGGGCTTGTGCGCTGATCACGTCGTCGAGCGCCTGTCCGTTGATGCCGAGATGGCCTGTAGCGAATTTTCTGAAGTCGTTCATAGTTACTGTAAATTGTTTCACATCGTGGGTACAATCCCCTTTCGGGGAAGCCCACGGTTCCTTTACGGCAAAAATCGAGCCATAAAGAATAAGGTTACCGACTTTTCCGTCCTTGTTGCAACAAAGATACGAAAAAAAGTCGGTAACCTTGATATAAAAACGTGTTTTTTTTGCAAAAAACCGATTATTCAGCGGCAATTTTATTGAATTCCTCGAGGGTCACGCTCTTGACGTTCAACTTCACGACATTTTTGAGTACGTCGATGAGTTTGCGGTCAATAGCCCTGTCGACGAGCGAGTCGACATTCTCCTTCTGCTTGAGCATATCCTCGGCATAGCCGTCGAGATATTCGTCGGGCACGTTGTTCATGCCATATTGTGCGAACTGGGCCCTTGCCATCTCCTTAGCCACGGCCTTCACGTCGGCATCCTCGATCTTCACCTCATTGGCGGCCACGATCTGCTCCTTGATGAGGTGCCACTTCAGTTCGTTGATGCTGGCCTCGAAGTGCTTGTCCACATAGTCGGCCTCTTTATCCTTGTTGTTGGCCTTCATCAGTCGCTTGAGGATTTCCTCGGGGAATTTGAGCTCGCCCACCTTGTTGTCGGCATACTTGCGCACGTCGAGCAGGAAGCGGTAGTCGGACTCACCGGCGAGCTGTGCCTTCAGGCCCTCGGCGATGCGGTTCCTGAACTCCTCCTCGGTAGTCACGTTGCCCTCACCGAAGACGCTGTCGAAGAGGTCCTGGTCGAGACCGGCCTTCACGAAGCGTGAGATCTCGGTAATCTGGTAGCTGAAGTCGGAGTTGATGTCGGCCACCTCCTCTTTCTTGAGCTTGAGCAGAGCAGCCACCTCGGCGTCGCTCTCGGGATATGCCTTCTTGGGATTGAAGGTGATGATGTCGCCCAGTTTGGCACCATCGAAGAGTGCCTTCTGTGCCTCCTCCTTGATATACTGCGGCATGAGCACGGCGTCGGCCACGGTGATGCCACCCTCCAGGGTATTGCCCTCCTCGTCGAGCTGGCGCAGGTCGCCCTTGAGCATGTCTCTCTGCTCGGGGTCGTAGGCCTCGGCCTTCTCATAGTGTCCGTTACGGCTGGCAAGCATCTCCACCTGCTGGTCGATGAGTTTGTCGTCGGGCTGGATATCGTAGTAGTCGATCTTGTCTTTGTTGGTGAGCGAGATGCTGAACTCGGGAGCCACGGCGATATCGAAGGCGAACTCATAATCGCTCTCTTTCTCCAGGTCTTGGGGAAGCTGCTTCTCTGATGGGAGGGGCTCACCCAGCATCTTCACGTTGTTCTCTCTGATGTATTTGTACATTTCCTCGCCGACGAGCTTGTTCACCACATCCATCTTCACGGCGTTGCCATACTGGCGCCTGATGATGTTCATCGGCACGTTGCCGGGCCTGAAACCAGGCACGCTGGCTTTCTTGCGGTAGTCCTTCAGGGTTTTCTCTACTTTCTCCTTGTAATCTTCAACCTCCACGGTCAATGTCATAAGGCCATTGATCTTGTCAGGGTTCTCGAATGAAATTTTCATCTTTTATCGTGTTATTTTTTGACGTTTATATGCTATTGGAAAAAACACTTTTTGAAATTGGAGTGCAAAATTACGCATAATTCGCTGAAAATCCTAACTTTCAGCGTAAAAATTTGATTTTTTAACCAAGGCGCCCACGAAATCAGGAATATCTCTCGTTTTCGGCCTTCTCTCTGGCCCGATGTTCCTCGTCGATGGTCTGGAAGTCTTTTTTCCTGAGCACGAAACTGTTGCTGAGGTACTTCTCGCGCACAATTTTGTTGGCCGCCAGCTCCTCGGGCTTTCCCTGGAAGAGGATGCGGCCCTCGAAGAGCAGGTAGGCACGGTCGGTGATGGTCAGGGTCTCCTGCACGTTGTGGTCGGTGATGAGGATGCCGATGTTGCGGTATTTGAGTTGCCACACGATATGCTGGATATCCTCGACGGCGATGGGGTCGACGCCGGCGAAGGGCTCGTCGAGCATGATGAACTTGGGGTCGATGGCCAGGCATCGTGCGATCTCGGTGCGCCGGCGCTCACCGCCCGAGAGGGTGTCGCCCTTGCTTTTCCTCACTTTCCCCAGACGGAACTCACTGATGAGACTCTCGAGCTTCTCGAGCTGCTGTTTCTTGCTGAGCTTGGTCATCTCGAGCACCGACCGTATATTGTCCTCGACGCTCATTTTCCTGAACACGCTGGGCTCCTGTGGCAGGTATCCGATGCCTGCCCTTGCCCGTTTGTAGACCGGGAAACTGGTGATGTCCTGGTTGTTGAGGAAGATATGTCCGGCATTGGGCACGATGAGTCCGGTAGTCATGTAGAACGATGTGGTTTTCCCGGCGCCATTGGGCCCGAGCAGTCCCACGATCTCGCCTTGGCGCACGTTGATCGACACATCGTTCACCACGGTGCGCTTGCCATATCGTTTCACCAGTCCCTCGGTGCGGAGCACCATGCCTTCAGGGTTGATTGTGTTCTCTGTATCCATCTCTGTTTATCTGGTACTGTCTTGTCGAAACCTTTTCGGGTTGCAAAAATAGATAAAAAAAACGACTTATCGCATTTTGCCGGCATATTATTAACCTTAATTTATGTTTCGCATTCGCTCAACTTCTTGGAGTTCAGAAGTTCAGACAACAGCCCGGTATTCATCTCGCCGGGCACAATGTTTCATTTCTTCGCGATGCGTTTTGTCAGTCCGATGGCCCTGATGGCCCTTGCGGGGTCGCCATGCTGGCATGCCTTGCTGCATGGAGCATCGACGCAGAGCAGGCATCTTGCCGCCTCCTCTTTTGAGTGCAATGTTTTTTTCATTGGATGATAGGTATGAATGGTTGGGGTATGAGAAGAAAAACACAATCCTGCAAACGATTGTGAAAGAAGAAAGGTGTGTCGGTAACGGCACATTTGCCCATTACGACACACCTTTGTATAAGAAGCAGACGATTACTTCACGTAGACAATGGCCAGGCGGTTGGAGGTAGTGCCCTGCACGCCCTTGCCCTCGGCCTCGTCGACAATCACGCCACGGTCTCTCAGGTAGTCGGCCACGGCATCGGCGCGGGCCTGCGACAGGCGCTGGTTGAGTTCGGGATTACCCTCTGGCGAAGCCGTTCCCACGATTTGCACATGCGAGCCCGCCTTCACTACGTTGAGCGCGTCCATGGCCTCCTTGGTGAGTACCGACTTGCCCTGGGCGAATGTCACGAACACGAGGTTCTCCACCTTCACCTCACGGCCGGCCACCGGCACCTCCTTCACCACTTCCTTCACCACTTCCTTCACTACCTCCTTGGGCTTCTTGGCCAGTTCGGCGCGGAGGCTGTTGATGACACCATTCAGGCGGTCGATTTCGGAGTTGTCGGCCCCGGCAATCTTGAAGTTGTGCGTACCGTTGGAGTTGCCAAACTTATACACCAGTCCGGCATTGAGCTGCACGGCGGAGTTGTTGACGTTGTAGCGAGGTTGAGCGCCATCATACGAGAGCTTGTAGTCGGGCTGCACGCCAGGCTGGTTGCAGGTGGAGAGGAACATCCAGGTGAAAGAAGGCTCGATGTAGAACTGCCACTGCTTGTCGCTTCCGAAGTTGAAGGCGAGGTCGATGCCCGCTTTCGACGTCATCTTGTTGGTAGGCTCATAGATGTCGTGGTTGGAGCGGAACAGGTGTCCCCATCCCAGTCCGTAGAGTCCGATGACCTCGAAGCAGCGTGGCTGTCCCTTGTATCCGCCAAACCAATTGGTGAAGTTCAGCGTACCCAGCAGCGACACGTTGGTGGCGCGGATGGCAGTGCCAGTGGAGATGAACGGCTTGTTCGACAGGTAGGCCGTTCCTTCGACAGCCAGACCGAACACCGGCGTGAACCATCTTCCGATACGCAACCCGAAATTGGGGTCAAGGTTCTTGGCCCATTTCACGCCCGTGGCCTTGACGGCCACGCCACCATTGATGCCCACATAGATATTATCATAATTCTTGCTCTCCTCCACGGTCTGAGCCGATGCCGAGAATGTCATGAGAGCGGCGGCAAACAACAAAATAAACTTTTTCATTTTCGTTTAAAAATTTGGTGGGGCCATTTTGGCAGGCAAGTAGCGCAATGCCCCACATCAGTTGAATATATAGTTGGTGCAAATTAAGAAAAATTTCTTGAAGAAAGCAAACTTTAAGTCCTAAAAATCATTATAAAAATCACGTTTTATGCTATTTGGCCCACATAAAGTGGTTGCCTACTCCTTTTATTTCAAAAATAATGTGTAAGTTTGCAGCATGAGCGAAATCATTTTGATTACAGGAGGCCAGCGGTCGGGCAAGAGCAGCTATGCCGAGCAACTGGCCCTGAGCCTGAGCGAGCACCCCGTATACATGGCCACGGCGAGAGTGTGGGACGAGGAGTTCAAGATGCGCATCAAGCGCCACCAGGACCGTCGCGGACCTTGTTGGACCAACATCGAGGAGGAGCGCTACCTGAGCCACCACGACATCAACAACAGGGTGGTGCTTATCGATTGCGTGACCCTATGGCTCACCAACATCTTCTTTGCCGCCCGCGACCGCGAGGCCAGTGTCGACGAGCTGCTCAAGGAAGCCAAGGGCGAGTTCGACCTCTTCACCCGCCAGGACGCCACCTTCATCTTCGTCACCAACGAGATTGGCAGTGGGGGCGTGAGCGACAACCCGCTACAGCGCCGCTTCACCGACCTGGAGGGATGGATGAACCAGTATATCGCCTCGCGCGCCGACACCGTCATCCTGATGGTGAGCGGCATTCCCGTCACCATAAAACCACATCAATGAGAACCTTCCACATACCCGTCCCCGACCTGGGGATGAAAGCTGCCATAGAGCAAAAGATCGACAACCTGAACAAGCCGAAAGGCGCGTTGGGCGAATTGGAGAAGCTGGCCATGCAGGTCTGCCTCATCCAGCACACCCTCTCTCCCACCCTCTCTCATCCCTGCCACCTGCTTCTTGGTGGCGACCATGGCATAGAGCGCGAGGGAGTGAGCGTGTCGCCCCGCGACGTCACCTGGCAGCAGATGGTGAACTTCACCAAGGGCGGTGGCGGAGTGAACATGTTCTGCCGCCAGCATGGGTTCCACCTGCGCATCGTCGACACCGGTGTCGACCACGACCTCTCCGCCGTCGACGGCATCATCCACCGCAAGATAGCCCCTGGCACAGCCAACTTCCTGTATGGGGCCGCCATGACCGAGGACCAATACTGGCAGGCCATCGACGTCGGTGCCACATTAGTGGACGAGTGCGCCGCCGAGGGCTGCAACATCGTGTGTGTGGGCGAGATGGGCATCGCCAACACCTCGCCGTCGAGCATCTGGATGAGCATCTTCGGGCATATCCCCCTCGACGAGTGCATCGGTGTGGGAGCGGGCCTCAACAACGAGGGACTGCTCCACAAGCACGAGGTGCTGCGCACGGCCCTTCAGCGATTCGAGCAGCGCTATCCCGAAGCCATCCAGGCACCCGGCATGCCCTCCGCGGCCCGTCTTGTCGTGCGCTATTTCGGCGGGTTCGAGATGGTGAGCGCCATCGGCGCCATGTTGCGCGCCGCCGAACTGGGGATGGCAGTGATGGTCGACGGGTTCATCATGACCGCCTGCATGCTTGCCGCCTCGCGCCTCTATCCCGATGTGCTCCACTACGCCATCTTCGGACACTGTGGCGACGAGAGCGGTCACCGCCGCATGCTCAACCTGATGGATGCCCGTCCGCTGCTACAACTGGGCCTGCGGCTGGGCGAGGGCACCGGAGCCCTCTGTGCCTACCCCATTATAGAGAGTGCCGTGAGAATGATCAACGAAATGAACAATTTTGACAATGCGCATATTACGAAGTACTTCTAAGTGGTACCAGCATTTGTGGGCAGCGCTGATTTTCTTCACCCGGCTGCCCTTCTGGAGAGTCTACCAACCCCCAAAGGAGAGTTATCGTGCCGTGGTGGAATTCTGGCCCCTGACAGGCTGGCTCACCGGTGGTGTGATGGCGGCCATCCTCTATTTCGGTTCCGCCATCTTCCCCTATGCCCTCGTGGTGGCACTCGCCATCGTGACACGGCTGCTCATCACCGGAGCACTGCACGAAGACGGTCTGGCCGACTTCTGCGACGGTTTCGGCGGAGGCACCGACCGCGAGCGCATCCTTGCCATCATGAAAGACTCGCGCATCGGCACTTATGGCGTGCTGGGACTGACGTTCTATTTCGTGCTGCTCTTCCTCGCGCTCTACCATCTGCCTCCCGCCACGGCAGCCCTCACCGTGCTCGCCGCCGACCCCTTTTCGAAGATGCTGGCCGGCCAGGTAGTGCAGATGATGCCCTATGCGCGCACCGAGGCAGAGGCGAAGAACAAGGTGGTATACCGGAAAGTGAGCGTCGCGGGCAGCATCGCACTGGCTTTCCAGGGACTGCTTCCCATCCTGCCATTGCTCTTTTTTACCGATGTCCTCTCCGCACAATGGCATCTCGTGGTGTTCATTCCCTGCTTGGTGATGTACTTCATCTATCTCAAGATATGGACCAAGCTCCGTGGCTACACCGGCGACTGCTGTGGTGCCATGTTCCTCCTGGTGGAGCTGAGCGTCTACCTCACCGTCTGTGCCATCGTCTACCGTTCCACCCTTGCCGCCTGAGGGGGCAAGCCATCAATAAAGCCTATGAGAGTGACCATGATCCGACACACCAGCGTGGCCGTGCCCAAGGGCACCTGCTACGGATGGAGCGACGTGCCCGTGGCCGACACTTTTGAACAGGAGGCCGCTGTGACGCTGAAGGAGTTGGAAGGAATGGTCTTCGACCAGGTCTACTCCTCGCCACTCACCCGTGCCCGCAAGCTTGCCGCCTACTGCGGCTACCCCTCCCCTATCCTCGACGACCGCCTGAAGGAGATGAACATGGGCGAGTGGGAGATGCAGCGCTACGACGAGATACGCGACGAGGCCCTGCAGCGGTGGTACGACGACTACATGCACCTGCCCGCCACCGGCGGCGAGAGTTTCCCGATGCTGCATGCCCGCGTATCGGCATTTCTCGACGAACTGCGCACCAAGCCTTTCCGCCATGTGGCCATCTTTGCCCATGGCGGCGTGCTGGTGAGCGCAGGCATCTATGCCGGCCTCTTCGGCGAGGAGAAAGCCTTCTCCCATTCCGTGCCCTATGGGGGGATTCAGGAGATAAGGCTCTAAGACTAAAGCAACAGGCTTCAAGGACTTTAAGAACCTTAAAAGACTTCAAGGAATATAAAGACCTTAAGGACCCTAAGAAAACCTCAAACCCAATCAGAACTGTACGGAGAGCGACGCCATCAGCGTTCGCCCACGTTGGAACATCGGAACATACCGGTAGGATGGTCCACAGATATAACTGTCGGTGTCGAAGATATTCTCGCAGTCGAGAGAAAACTGGAACAGTTGACGGTAACGATACTTGACGCCAAGGTCAAAAAGCAGTTTGCCGGGCACGAAGAAATCGTCGCTTTCTACAGTCGAGTAGTTCAGTTTCCTGCCCAGATACGAAGAATTGCCATATACCTTGATTTCGTGGTTTTTATCCTGAACCAATTTCCATGCGCCACGGAGATGGAGCGTGAAATGAGGAACGTTACAGGTCATTTTCTCCGACGTGCTATAATAATAATTGTCCGAATTGGTATCATGGCAGAGATAGAGCGACAGATTGGCAGAGAACCGTTTGTATGCATAACTGGCAGAGCCCTCTATGCCCACATTGGTGAGCCGGCCTGAATTAGACAAGAAATCGCCCGTCCGGTTTTGCCAACACAAGAGGTTGGAGAATCTATTATAGAAGAGGTTGACCTCATAATTGAGATGCATCGGCGCGATGGTTCCCATGGCCGTGAGTTGCAGGGCAGAAAGATGCTGGGGGTCTGCGCTGGAATCGTCGATTTTCGTGATATAGCGATAGTAGAATGAGAAATCGGCGAAAGCCTCAGAATAAGACAATTTGAGACTGAAGCGGTCATTGGGCACATACATCAGTGCCAGTCGGGGGGAGAAGGTCCTGACCACATCTTCCTTTTGCCGATATTTGAAATCGTAGCGGGCGCCGGCGTTCAGAATGAGTTGTGGGAGGATATAGTGCTTGTCCTGGATAAAAAAGGAAAGACTGTTCTCTTTGCCGGCATCAACGATTTCCTCATTAAAGGTACTACCATCCGTCACGAATCCACCAACCATTCCCCAGAAACCATAGTTTGACGAAAGCGAGAAATGCTCATATTGGGTACCTGCAAGGAGATAGCCTTTCATTTTGGCAAGCCTGTAGTCGGCACTTGCCCTGAAAGAGCCTCCCATCGTATGCTCCCTGAAACTGTTGAAGCTCCATTTCCCTGTTTCCTCAGTGGTTGTATAATCCTTGATATTGCCAGCCTCATCCCAGATAGGAGAGATAATCTTGAGCGAATCATATATCACTTCGTAATTCGTCAACACATACCAGTCGCCATAGACAGAGGCATTCATATAGACCTTGCCCACCTGGCGTGAATAGCCAATTTCAGCATGGGTCGATGACATCAAATTTCCAGGCATGAGATCATTGATGAGATGATATCGGTCACGGCCATAGCCACCATTGTTATTGGTCAGCGTCATTGCCTTCATTACACTTTTCTTGCTGAGCATCACATCAAAGCCCTTGAACTTGAGCGTCATGCCCACATCGTATGAAGGCGTATACTTGTATTTGTCGACATACATTATATCCGGACCCGAGTATACCCACTTGGTGTCGCCTATTTGCTCGACTGGATTGATCAAATGCCTGAGATAGCCTTCACCATCGCCAAAATGGCGTATCTGTCCATTGGATTTGTAGATCGACCCCCATGCGAATATGTCTGCATCCATGAACTGCGTGCCCATCATCAAGTCTGCCTTGTGGGTGCCGAAAGTGCCATATCCATATTTTGCCTTCACCCCATTTGTCGTCCTGCCGCTCTTGGTGATGACATTCACCACTGCCGACAAGGCCACATTGCCATAAAGGGATGAGGCCGGACCGCGCAGCACCTCGATATGGTCGATTTTCTCCGTACTGACGGAATAGCTTGTGGGACCGCTGTTGTTGAACCGCGTGTTCAGGCGATGTCCATTCTCCATAATCAGGATGAGCTCCTGTCCGTTGGCGAAAGCGCCATGCATCGACATGTTCATGCCCCCTTCCAATGCGATGATCTCGGCCATGCCCGGAACGTAGGCGGCAAGAATCTGGCCCAGGTTCTTGTTATAGCCCAGTTGCTCTATCATCTCGGCGGTGATAATGGTGATGGGCACAGGTGCCTCGTTCACGCTCTCACTCTGGTTGGATGCCGTGGTGATGGTGGCGGCAACCCCACCTCTGAGCTCATTGATGAGGTCCTGGAAGCGTGAGGGGTCGTCGGCCGAATTGTAGTAGTTGTTGAGTTTGATCAGCTGTTGAGCATAGTGCCGGGCCTCGTTGTCCCTGTCCTCTCCCAAGTAGCAGAGGGCCAGGAGCCGGTAGGCGCTCTGCTTGAGGTTGCCCTCGAATTTGGACAGATGACCCTGAAGCAGTTCGATAGCCTGTTCGATGCGCCCAATCTCATATTCGCTCTCGGCCTGGCTTAAGATTTGCCTGGGGGTATTCTCCTGAGCGTAGGTGCACACCGACAACAAGCAGAATGCTATCAATATGGCCAGGTGTAGTTTCTTTCTCATTTCCTGACGGGTATGGTGAATGTAAATGTGGAACCCTCGCCCTCGGTCGATTCAAAGGATACCGTTCCGCCATGCTTTTTTTCGATGATGTCGCGCGTGATGCCCAGGCCCAGGCCCGTTCCATGTCCGATGGGTTTGGTGGTGAAGAAGTTCTCGAAGAGCCGCTGTTTCACCTCATCGTTCATACCCTCTCCGTTATCAGTAATGCTGATGATGAGGTTGTTGCCCTCTTGCCTGACGCTGGCCGTCACTTCGGGATGATAGTCCTCGCCTGCCGACTGTTTCTTTTTCCATACGGTATAGCAGGCATTGTTCATGACGTTGAGCACGGCACGGCTCAGGTCCTGTGGGATGACCATCACCGGGGGGATTCCCTCATCGTATTGCTCATGTATGCCGATGTTGAAGCCCTTGGAGTTGACGCGCATGGCATGATACGACAGCCACACATACTCCTTGACCAACCTGCACACGTTGGTGGGCAGGAATTCATCGGCCTTGCCCCTCGACACCAGCAGGATGTCCTGGATGATGGTGATGGGATAGTCGTAAACCACATCCTCCTTCTCTTCGGTTTTCTTTTTCTTACAAGAAACCACAAGAAGGCAAAGTGCTGTCAACAACAGGCAAATACGCTTTCCATTCATAGGTCAAAAGGTTTTTTTATCAGCGGCAAAAGTACAAAAAAAAGTGTATTTTTGCCGCCGGAATTCGTGGACAGATTTGTAATGATTGCAACCACAGAAAAAAATGCTAAACCCATTTCCAATCTCCCCCTCGTTTTCCGTGTAATTTATTTATTATTAATAACTTAAAACGTTAGTTATGAGCTATCTATTCACATCTGAATCAGTATCTGAAGGACACCCTGACAAACTGTGTGATCAAATTTCAGACGCTTTGCTGGACGCTTTCCTCGCGAAAGATCCTGAATCCAAAGTGGCTTGCGAAACATTGGTGACCACCGGACTGGTGGTCTGCTCCGGAGAGGTCAACACCTCCGCTTACGTGGACGTGGATGCCATCGTGCGTGGCGTCATCGAAAAGGTGGGCTACACCAAGAGCGAGTACCAATTCGACAGCAAGTCGTGCGGTATTATCTCCACCATTCACGGCCAATCGGGCGACATCAACCAGGGCGTGGTGCGCAAGGAACAGAAGGACCAGGGCGCGGGCGACCAAGGGATGATGTTCGGCTATGCCTGCGACGAGATGGACAACTATATGCCGCTCACCATCGAGCTGGCCCATCGCCTGGTGCAGGAACTCGCCGCCATCCGCAAGGAGGGCAAGAAGATGAAGTATCTCCGCCCCGATTCCAAGTCGCAGGTTACCGTACAGTACTCCGACGACAACATCCCCGAGAAAATCGACACCATCGTGGTCTCCACCCAGCACGATGATTTCGACAAGGAGAAGAAGATGCAGGACATCATCAAAAAGGACATCCAGGAAATCCTGATACCCAGGGTTATCCGCAGCTGCCCGAAAAACATCCAGAAGTTGTTCAAGGACTTCGACTACGACAACAAGCTCTACGTCAACCCGACGGGCAAGTTCGTCATCGGCGGACCGCACGGCGACACGGGCCTCACGGGCCGCAAGATCATCGTGGACACCTACGGTGGACACGGTGCGCACGGTGGCGGCGCCTTCTCCGGCAAGGATCCCTCCAAGGTGGACCGTTCTGCCGCCTACGCCGCCCGCCATATCGCCAAGAATATGGTGGCTGCCGGCCTCTGCCGCCAAGTGCTGGTGCAGGTGGCCTACGCCATTGGCAAGGCACAACCCGTGGGCCTCTATGTCAACACCTACGGCACCGCCAACGTCGATATGCACGACGGCAAGATCGCGGAGAAAATCCAGAAGATTTTCGATATGACGCCATACGGCATCATCAAGCGGTTCAACCTCAAAAGGCCCATCTACCAACCCACGGCCACGTACGGTCACTTTGGCCGCGAGCTCCCCGACGCAAAGGTGGAAGGAATCAAGGTCTCCTTCTTCCCGTGGGAGAAGTTGGACTATGTGGAGAAAATCAAAAAAGCTTTTAACCTTTAATATAATATAGTATGAAGATAGCGCACGTTTTTCCCGGCCAGGGCGCACAGTTTTCTGGTATGGGTAAAGATTTGCATGACCAGTATCCACTTGCGCAACAGTTGTTTGCGCAGGCGGATGCCATTTTGGGATTTCCTCTGTCGGAGATTATGTTCACCGGCAGTGAGGAGGAACTGAAGCAGACCCGCGTCACCCAGCCGGCGGTGTTTCTGCACGCCTACGTGGCGCACCGCTGTCTGGCCGGCGAGCAGCCGGATATGGTGGCGGGCCACTCTTTAGGCGAGCTCACCGCCCTGGTGGTCAACGGGTGTCTCTCCTTCGAGGAGGGGCTGACCTTGGTGTCGAAACGCGCCCACGCGATGCAGCGTTGCTGCGAGGCCGTCCCCGGCACGATGGCCGCCATCATCGGCGGCGAGGCAAGCATGATCGAAGAGGTGTGCGCCGCTACCCCGGGCATCGTGATTGCCGCCAATTGGCCGGTGCCAAGCGGCTGCTGCCGCTCAACGTGGGAGGGGCGTTCCACTCGCCGCTGATGCTGCCCGCCCAGGAGGAACTGGCCGAGGCCATCCGCCAGTGCCACTTCGGGCAACCCTCCTGCCCCGTCTATCAGAACGCCACCGCCACGGCCTCCTCTGACCCGGAAACCATCCAGCAGAACCTGCTCGTGCAGCTCACCAACCCCGTGCGCTGGACCCAGTCGGTGCGCCAAATGATTGCCGACGGCGCCGGAAAGTTCGTCGAGTTCGGTCCCGGCAGCGCCCTGCAGGGCCTCATTCGCCGCATCGACAGTGACGTGGAAGTGATGGGGTGCAACACCAACGATTAACCCACAACCGTTTTCAACACGTTGTAGAGCCGTCACATTGTGGCGGCTCTTTACACAACAATAACGTAGAGCCGTCATACTATGGCGGCTCTACGTGATTGTGCTGTGGCGGCTCTACCACCTAAAAAAAACGGCCTCCCCTTCTGGGGAAGCCGTCTTGATATAACGTATTATTATAGAATCTGATTAGTGGACTTAGTCTTGCACGCAACGCACAGTCCAACCTTCAGACTTGGAAGGTGATGCCGTGCCACAGCTGGAATGGTTATTGTCAATCCAAGTACCCCAAGCTATAGTGGAGCTACCTCCATCCGTACAACTCCAGATGTTCAGATAATAACCGAACTCCGAGTAAGTACCGTCATAGAGTCTTCTTCCCGCTTTGCTGCTAAATGAGCCGTAGTAGCCGCTTATATTGTTTCTAAGGGAAGTTAACTCGTCTGTAGTGGGAATGTGCCAACCGCGCGGGCATATACCCTGGATTTTGCCTTGGGCCGTAACGGTGTTGGTTCTCACAATCTGACCGCTGCTGGATCCCAGACCATAGCCAGTGGCTGCGGGCCAATTGTAGAGATAACCGTAACTGCTCACATTGCTGGAGCTGTTGTTCGGATCTTCCACATTGTCATATTTTGTGGCTTTCATATTCTGTCGAGTCCAGCATTTGCCGCCTATACTAATTGTATTATACGTATTCCCTTGCTGGTCCGTTAAAATGGAACCACACGTGAGTTGAGTTCTGACTATCTTCGCTGTAGTGCCAAAACTTGTTCCGTAAGCATTCTTGGCGTATGGAAGGATGCTATAGGGGGTGTTGGGCTGCAAACCCGACATCATGGTTTCCTGGGTGGACGGGGAAGCGGCGACACATTTTACCCAGCCAGTGCTTGCATTCGCCGGATCTGTCGTAGTAGGCAATGAACTGGGAGCACCCAACATGGTGTCGGTCGTGAATATGAAACCACGCTCTGTCAAATTACTGCCTCCGGTGGAGCCATACGCACTTTTCATCTTGATGGAGGTGTTGGTGACATTGCTACTATAGTTATACGGAGTTTCATAATAACCTGTGAAATGAATTTCGGGTTTATTCGGCGTGGTGAAAGACTTCACCGTACCATACACGTATGAGCCGTCGCTGCACTTGGCGTAAGCACGGTAGTACCAAGTACTATTGGGAGTCGTGCGGGATATTGTTCCTGTATATTCGCCAGTTCCAGAACCACTTGCTGTAACTTGTCTATTATAAGACGTTGAACTCGGGTTACTGCCGGAAGAGACAAAAAATCCCTTTTCCGTATATTGAGGATTTCCTGCATTAGTAATATTTCCTTTTAATGTAAAGGTGGTTCCTGTTCCGGGATACGTGTATGAAACCGTGGTGACGGAGGGATTGGACAAAGTCGTAAATGTGGGTTCATAGGGTGTGCCGTCAGACTTTGTACTTGTTGTTACCCAATCAGAAAAACTACCAAGAGTGTATTCTATCTCAGCTACCACTTTATAGGTGGTACCGGAATCAAGGCCATTCGTGATATAGAAATAATACATACCGCTTTGCGGCGCCGTGGTGAAATTATAGGTGATACCACTTTGCGTTTTACCGGTCGCAGTAGATTCAGTCCATAAGTCGGCCGTAGCTGAGGTGGGATATGTGCCATCGGCATTCTGCTTGTAGAGGTAGAAACCCCATCCTGTGACGGTAGCATCGTTGGGATAAATATACCCTCTCAGCGTTGCCGTGGTTTTCCCTATACTTGTAGTGGAATTCGTATTCACTTTAGCGCCGGTTTGGGTGGTGAAACTCTTCACCTCGCCATACGACGTGCCATTGGCGTTTGTAGCGAAAGCGCGGTAGTAGTAGGTGGTGGTTTGGGACAGGCCTGTGAGAGCAACCGTGAACGCTCCTTGTGCCACCGTTACGGTCTTTTTGCTGTCGGAGATGGTGGGCGAGGTAGATGTGCCGTAGCAAATACCCATCTGCGTCACGGAAGAGGCGTTGAAGTCGAAGTTGATGCCATCGGTGTAAATAGAGCCGCCAACAGTGGCGCTGTTACCGGTCTTGTCGGTGACGGTGGCACTGGTGGCCACAGAGGGCGGGGTAGCACCCTTGATGCAGCGCACGGAAGCATCTCCATTGCTAGCCCAAGAAAAACAACTGGGTTGTCCATAAGCTAAGCTAAGGTGTTTACCACTTTCATCCAGGATAAAATGCGTACTTTGACCATAACTTTGATAGCTGCTGCTACTATAAACACCGGCAGGATATGCGTTGAATCCGGTAGCATTGTTGGTTGACTGATTGTTGCCAACAGCGCAAGCTGTGGCATCTTCAGTCCAACCTGCCTTTGAGGCCAAAGACTTTGCTATATTGTTGGTGGAACTGCTACACAAATAGCCGCTTTGAGACGACAAGTAAGACTTCAAGGTGTTTACTTCTGCCTCGGAGGGTAAATGCCATCCTGAAGGACAAATACCTTGCACACTTTCAGAGCCCACCTTTTCTGTACCATTCATAGCCGCACTATTACTATAGAGACGGCCATAGCTGGAGGAAAGCGAACCTCCATTAGGTATCTTGTTGGTGATAGAACCACCGCCGGGATAGATGGTGCTGCGCAGGTTCTGGGCCATCCAGCACTGCGTGCCGATCTGCACCGTAGGATAGCTGTTGGTGTTTTTGTCGGAGACCGAAGGTGTGCCGGGACATTTCAAACCAGCACCCTCCGCCGGAGTGGTGAAACTGAACTCGTCGCTGTACGACCAACCCACGCTGTTTTGGGCCGCCGCACGCACATAATAGGTGGTGTTGGCTTCCAGATAGGATGTATAAACAAAGTTGTTGGCTGAATTGTCGGTGAAGGAGCCATAACTGATATAATTAGTTGGGGACGGATGAGGAGTCTTGGAGTAATAGATGCGACGATTTGTAACAGAAGCACCTCCTGTATTGGTAACCCTTGCCGTAATTCTTTTTTGATACATAGGATCTGAGGAAGCGGCCACATTGGTGATTTCTACCGTGGGCAGCGTCGGTGAGGAGGCCGTGGTGGAAGCATCCTTCAAGCAGCGGACACCGTGAGATCCAGAAATACCGGAACTGCCTGTTGTGGCTGCTTCAGTAGTATTATAACCCATATACATACGGGCATCTTGGGCATTGGTTGACCACATTCGAGCCCAACCATCAGCAGCGTTTTGATAGGCCAGGAAATTCAAGCCTGTTGCGTTGTTGGGGCTGGTACTGTTACCAGGGGTGTTGGTAGTGGAAGAGGTATTCCACCCGGAAGTCGCAGCCAATTTCTTGGCGGAACCTGTACCCGCGTAGGCAATCAGTTCGCTCCATTCCGCATTGCTCGGGATATGCCAACCCACAGGACAGATACCTCTCACACCGCTCGGATTGGCCGAAGAGGTGGAAGCTCCGTTCATAGCCACTGTCCAAGTATAGGCTTTTCCTGCATAGGAAGCATTGGCACCAGGAGTGCTGTAGGTGATGGGCGTGTTGTCGGCAGCCTTGGTAACCTTCAAATTTTCCTTGAGCCAGCATTGACTGCCAATCATCACGGTATTGTACGTGTTGCCGTCAATGTCGGTAACGGTGGCCAAGCCCGGACAGGGCTGACCGTCCTCCACCGTGTGGAAGGCCTTGGCCTCGCCGTAGGAAGTATCGATGGCGTTAATGGCGTAGGCACGATAGTAGTACTGGGTGTTGGTGGTAAGATCGGTAATGGTAGCACCATTCATTGTCTTCGGAAGAGTGGGGTTCCCATTCCAACTGTAACTTTTGACAGAAGTGGGGATGGTAACACTGGAAGAGGTTCCCACGATGATGCCGTATTTGGTAATCGGCATACCGCCGTTGTCGGTAATCTTGCCGCCCAAAATCCAGGCACTGTTCTGGGTAATATTACTAATACTGTCGATGGTCTCCACCGTGGGAGCATTCACTGTGTTATTCTCTCCATTGGAATTACTGCGGATACAACGGACACCATAGAAATTAGTGTTGTTTACAGACCAATTGTCCAAGGTATTGTACGAACTGCTAAAACCATATTCTCTCAAATTCGAAGACCATAAATCTGTCCAGGAACTACTATGTGCAGGAACCAAAGAAAAACCGGTTGCATTATTGTCTTCAGGATGGTTACCTGGTGTACAATTGGTAGACGATGACGGCCAATAAAGAGGTGAACTTAACGCTTTAGCAATAAAAGAAGAAGTGTTTCCACATACAAATTTGTCTTGTGATTGAACATACGTTTTCAATTCTTCCCAGTCTTTGTTAGATGGAAGTCGCCAACCATCCGGACAAATACCTTGGACGTTGTCAGCAGATGCCGTCAAACCATTAGTAGCAGCATAGAAATTGTATTCGTATCCTAATACAGAAATATTAGTGCCACCACCCGGACTTTTATAGTTAGCTTGAGAACTGGTGGAACTCGAAGAAAAATTAATTGTTGTTCCATCCGGTAATTTTGTAGTTCTCAAGTTCTCTCTCATCCAGCATTGGTTACCAATACGGACAGTGGAATAGGTGTTGCCTTCAATATCCGTCACTGTCGGGTTGTTCGGGCAGGCCTCGCCATCCTTCGGAATTGTGAGTTGCTTGTTGAGGTCATTGATGCTGTCCAAGAGGTCATCAATCTGGTCGTTGAGTTCATTGAACTTGGCGAGGATGCTGTTATACACGTTTTGCAAGTCGCAGAAATTCACCGCTTGCTCGCAGTCGCCGGTGCCAGTGGTGGTGGAGAGGTTGATGGTGCCGTCGGTGCCCACATTGTCGAGCACGGAGGGAACCTCTATGCTACCAGTGGGAGCCACAGACACATTGTCTGTAAAGGTCTTGTCACCACCAATAGTTTCGTCTTCCGTCTTGGTCACGTAGTTGTTCATACTGGCAGTGGTGAGATATTGGCTGAGGTCGGGTTTGCCTTTGATATAGGCAGCGGAGGTGGCGTTAGTTTCATCCCAATCGGACTGCACTTGGGCGGGCACGTCGGTCGCGGTGATGAAGCCCGGATCGTTGGAGAAGGCGTTCAAACTGGTAGGCACCGTGGGAATGGTGGGTTTGTTATAGATAAAGGCCTTGGAGGTGCTGTCCACTTCGGTCCAGTCGGCCTGCACCTGCTCGGGCACGTCAGCCGCGGTGATGAAGTTCGTGTTGTTGTTGAAGTCGCTCAAGTTGGCGGGTCTGTTGCTGAGGTCGCCATAATCGTTGGTGAAGGCCACTGTAGAGAAAGTGGGCTTGTTGGCCACATTGTCCCAGTTTACATTCACCTTCACAAAACCACCGTTGGTCAGGAAGATGGTATCATTGCTGATGCTCAGAATTTGATATTCGGGAGAGGTTATCTCAATAGTCTGGTTGGTGCCTTGGTTGGCGGTGAAAGTACCCATTACAGTGCCGTCTTGTTTGATGGTCAGTGTGGCGTCGTTTACCGTCGGAATCGTCGGTTTGTTGAGAATCTCGGCCTTGCCGGAGGTGGCGTTCCAGTCGGCGTTCACCTGTGCGGCAGGAATAGTGGGCGTGCCTGTCAAGTCGCTGTATTGGCCGCTGGTGGCCACCGTGGCAAGCGTCGGTTTGTTGAGAATCTCGGCCTTGCCGGAGGTGGCATTCCAGTCGGCATTCACCTGCTCGGCAGGGATGGTGGGTGTGCCAGTCAGGTCACTCCAGTCACCGCTGGTGGCCACGGGGGCGAGGGTCGGCTTGTTCTGGATATAAGCCTTGGAAGAGGTGTTGGTCTCTGTCCAGTTGGACTGCACCTGCTCGGCGGGAATGGTCGGCGTACCGATCAGGTCACTGTATTGACCGGTTGTGGCCACCGTGGCAAGATTCGGTTTGTTGAGAATCTGGGTCACACCGGAAGTGGAATTCCAGTCAACAGGTACCTGCGTTACCTCACCGCTGGTGGTGGGGATGGTAAAGTTGTGCGTACCGGAACCGTCCACCACCGTGATGATGATGTTGGAGCCGGCGGCGGTGGCCGTCACCGTCGGGGAGACACCGTCTGCACCGTTGGCGCCATTGGTCACATCGTAAGAGAAGGTGTTGCCGTCGGTGTAAGTGATGGTGTAGGTGTCCACATTGCCAGCGGTGCTAGTCTTGGTGATGGACTGGATGCCGTTGCCCGTGGCACCGGTTAAGCCTGTAGGGCCAATAGGACCCGTGGCACCGTTGGTCACAGTAAAGGTGCTGGTAGTGCCGTCGGTATAGTTAATAGTATAGGTGTCATTCAGACCGCTGCTCACCGGACCCGTGATGTTCTGGATGCCACGACCATCCTGACCATCCTGGCCGTTTGTGCCGTTGGTACCATTCGTGCCGTTCGTGCCAGGCGCGCCGTTGGTCACCGTGAAGGTGGTGGAGGTGCCATCCGTATAGTTAATGGTATAGGTGTCGTTCAGACCGCTGCTCACCGGACCTGTAATGTTCTGGATGCCACGGCCGTCCTGACCATCGGTACCGTTAGTACCATTCGTGCCGGGTGCGCCGTTGGTCACCACAAAGGTGGTGGAGGTGCCGTCGGTGAAGTGAATGGTATATGTGTCCGTCAGACCGCTGCTCACCGGACCCGTGATGCTGGCAATACCGTTGCCGGCAGCAGCAGCTGTGCCGTCAATACCATTGGTCACCGTGAAGGTGGAGGTGGTGCCGTCGGTATAGTGGATGGTGTAGGTGTCCACGTGACCGGAAGTCACAGGACCTGTGATTTCCTGAATGCCGCGACCGTCCTGACCATTCGTACCGTTCGTACCGTTGGTACCATTCGCGCCGGGATTACCTTGCGGGCCTTGTAAACCCTGGGGACCCTGTTGGCCATTGTGCAATGTAAAAGAGTGGGGACCGTTGGCATCGGTAATGGTCACCACCGTGCTGTCACCAGCAGTGAATGTGGCCACAGTAGGCGAGATACCATCCTGACCGTTGGTGCCGTTGGTGCCG
>ONSV01000062.1:0-24393 GCA_900320585.1 uncultured Prevotellaceae bacterium
TCGATGAGCATCCGCGACACCGGCCTTACCCAAGCCCTCAAGTCGGGACCCTACAAAGTGTATGACCGCGACGACGTGACCACCGAGGCCGACAAGCGCGCCATCTACTTGAAAGCATTCGATGTGGACTTCTACCTGGCCAGTGCCAATGCCCTTTCGGAAGATGGCGTCATCGTCAGCATCGACGGCAACGGCAACCGCGTGGCCGCCATCACATGGGGACCTCGCCGCGTGATTTTCGTGGTGGGACTGAACAAGGTAGCGCAAGACGTGAATGCCGCCCTTCAACGTGCTCGCGGCATCGCCTCACCCATCAACGCCGCCCGCTTCGACATCGATACCCCCTGCCAAGCCGACGGAATGTGCCACAACTGCAAGTCGCCCCAGAGCATTTGCAACTATGTGCACTTCCTTCGCAACTCGCATCCCGCAAAGCGCCACATCGTGATACTCACCGACCTGGATTTGGGGTATTAGTCAGGTAGCATTTTTCTCACGTTTACGACACAAAAGGCAGCATTGCCTTTAACCAAAATACAATTCACGACACATGATTGTCTGCATTGCCGAGAAGCCCAGTGTGGCCAAAGATATCGCCCGCATCATCGGAGCCAACAAATCGTGCCAGGGATACATGGAAGGCAACGGCTACCAGGTGACATGGACCTTCGGACACCTGTGCACCCTGAAAGAGCCCGATGACTACACACCGCAGTGGAAGCGATGGAGCCTGGTGACTCTTCCCATGATTCCCGCCCGCTTCAGCATCAAACTCATCAACGACGAGGGTATCCTCAAACAATTTGCCGTGATAGAGAAACTGATGCAGGCAGCCGATGGTATCATCAACTGCGGTGATGCCGGCCAGGAAGGCGAATTGATTCAGCGGTGGGTGATGCAGAAAGCGAAAGCCACCTGTCCGGTGAAACGCCTCTGGATATCATCGATGACCGACGAGGCCATCCGTGAGGGATTCCAGACCTTGCGTGAACAGAAAGACTACGACCCCCTCTATCGTGCCGGCCTCTGCCGCGCCATCGGCGACTGGATATTAGGCATGAATGCCACCCGCCTTTACACCCTGAAATACGGCCAGAACCGCCAGGTGCTATCGATAGGGCGCGTGCAGACCCCTACCCTCGCCTTGATTGTGAACCGCCAGAAGGAGATCGACAACTTCGTCTCAGAGCCCTACTGGGTGCTCTCCACCATCTACCGCGACACCCTCTTCACTGCCACCAAAGGCAAGTTCACCAGCAAGGAAGAAGGCGAGCAGTCGTTTGCCCTCATCCAGGACAAGCCCTTCGTGGTGACCGACGTGCAGAAGAAGAAAGGCACCGAGGCCCCGCCCCATCTCTACGACCTCACCTCGCTGCAGGTGGACTGCAACAAGAAATACAGCATGAGCGCCGACATCACGCTGAAGGTGATACAATCGCTCTATGAGCGCAAGCTCACCACCTATCCCCGTGTCGATACCCAATACCTGACCGATGACATCTACCCCAAATGTCCGGCTATCCTGAAAGGTCTTCGAGGCTACGAAGCATTCACTGCTCCTCTTGGTGGAAAGGTTCTGAAAAAGAGTAAGAAGGTGTTCGACAACTCGAAGGTGACCGACCACCACGCCATCATTCCCACTGGCGTGCCCGCCAACGGGCTGACCGACCTTGAGCGCCACGTCTACGACCTGGTTGCCCGTCGTTTCATCAGTGTGTTCTATCCCGATTGCAAGTTTACCACCACCACAGTGATGGGCAAGGTAGACGAGGTGGAATTCAAGGCCACCGGCAAGCAGATAGAGGACCCAGGGTGGCGTGTGATCTATGCCAAGGACGCCACAAGCCAAGCCGAGGACAGGAACGACGACAACAAGAACGACGATGAGGAGAAGACCCTTCCCAACTTCGTGAAAGGCGAGAGCGGACCGCACACCCCCACGCTGACCGAGAAATGGACCACACCCCCCAAATACTATACCGAGGCCACTCTGCTGCGCGCGATGGAAACGGCCGGCAAATTCGTTGACGACGAGGAACTGCGTGCCGCCCTGAAGGAGAACGGCATCGGCCGCCCCTCATCGCGTGCCGGCATCATCGAGACCCTCTTCAAGCGCCGCTATATCCGCCGCGAGCGGAAGAACCTGCTCGCCACCGCCACTGGCATCGAACTGATAGACACCATCCGCGAGGAATTGCTGAAGAGTTGCGAACTCACTGGCATCTGGGAGAAGAAATTGCGCGATATCGAGCACCAGAAGTACGACGCCGCACAATTCATCGAGGAACTGAAACAACAGATTGGCGAGATCGTGAACCAGGTGCTCACCGACCCCTCCAACCGCCAGATTACGATACTCTCAGAAGAAGACCTGAAGAAGAAAAATCCCCGTGCGAAGGCCGCCACCCCCACCCCCAAGCCCAGGGTGGTGAAAAAAGCCAACAGCCAGCCACCCACCGACGCGCTGATAGGCACACTTTGTCCGAAGTGCGGTCAAGGACACCTGCTGAAAGGCAAGACCGCCTACGGATGCAGCCGTTGGAAGGAAGGCTGCGACTATCGTGTGCCATTCTAAGCTTTATTTAGGCAATAAAAGCCCGTCCACATCGTTATAAGGATAATCATGCGAAACCTCAGATATCTTTCAGCATTGCTGTTGACAGTGCTGCTCGTCACGTCGTGCGGAGCAGACAAGAACCTGAAACGAGGAGAGAAATACCTCGCTCTGGGCGAGTATTTCGACGCCGGCAACGAATACAAGACCGCATACTCGAAGACACCGGCCAAGGAGCGCTCCCGCCGTGGCCAGATAGCCCGGAAGATGGCTTTCTGCTATGAGAAAATCAACTCCACGCAGAAAGCGATAGCCGCCTACCGCAACGTCATCAGATACAACCAGGACGATGGAGCCACCCATCTCTCGTTTGCCCAGCAGCTGATGAAGAACGGCAACTATAAGGAAGCCGCCGAGCAATACCGCATTGCCCTTGACTCAATGCCCGACAACCAGATGGCCCGCGACGGACTCTCGGCTGCCCTCGACGCCCCCCGGCTTAAGGAAGCCGGTTCGCGCTATATCGTGAAGAAGATGGACATCTTCAACTCGCGACGCGCCGACTACTCACCCATGCTCATGGGCGAGAACCATGAGTTCCTCTATTTCACCTCTACCCGCAACGAGGCCCAGGGCGACGAGCTGAGCGGCATCACCGGGACGAAGAACGGCGACATCTTCTTCTCGCAGAAAGACGACAAAGGCAAGTGGAGCAAACCCCAGCGAGTAGAGTCGGGACTGAACACCGACTACGACGAGGGAGCCAGTTGCGTCACTCCCGACGAGCGCGAGATGTACCTCACCCAATGTTCCACCGACCCCTCCTATCCCCGATATGCCAAGATTGTGAAGGCGAGCCGTTCCGACGCCGCATGGGGCAAGACGAGCGATGTGGAACTCACCCGCGACACCCTTTCGAGCTATGCCCATCCCGCCATCTCTCCCGATGGCGAGTGGCTCTATTTCTCCAGCGACATGCCAGGAGGCCAGGGAGGCATCGACATCTGGCGCATCCGCTTGACGAGCAATGGCTTGGGCGGTGTGGAGAACCTCGGTTCACCCATCAACACTGCCGGCGACGAGATGTTTCCCACCTTCCGTCCCAACGGCGACCTCTATTTCTCGTCGACCGGCCATCCCGGACTTGGTGGTCTCGATATCTTCATCGCCACAGTGGGCAGTAACGGGCGCTACCAGCTGGAGCATCCCGGATATCCCCTCAACTCCCAGGGCGATGACTTTGGCATGACCTTCGAAGGGCCACACAACCGTGGTTATTTCTGCTCCAACCGTGGCGACGGCCGTGGTTGGGACCATATCTTCAGTTTCGAGAATCCCGAGATTATCCAGACCGTGAAAGGCTGGGTATACGAGCGCGACGGCTATGAGTTGCCCGCCGCCCAAGTGTACATGGTGGGCAACGACGGCACCAACGAGAAACTCAGCGTGCTGAGCGACGGCTCCTTCGAGCGCGTGGTGAAGCCCGGTGTCGATTACGTGTTCCTTGCCACCTGCCGTGGTTACCTGAACCACAAGGAAGAACTGAGCGTGAAGTCGACTGACGAGTCGGAGGAGACCGTACTGCAGTTTGCCCTCGCCAGCATCAGCGTGCCCGTGATGATCGACAACATCTTCTACGATTACGACAAGGCCATTCTACGCCCCGAAGCCATCAAGTCGCTCGACGAGCTGGTGATGCTGCTCAACGAGAACCCCAACGTGACCATCGAGCTCAGCGCCCACTGCGACTACCACGGCAGCCAGGCCTACAACATCGGTCTGTCGCAACGTCGTGCCGAATCAGTGGTGAACTACCTGATAGAGCATGGCATCGCTGCCGACCGCCTCACCCCGAAAGGTTACGGCAAGGAGAAGCCCAAGGTGGTGCGCAAGAAACTGGCGGCCCAATATCCATGGATGAAAGAGGGCGACGTGCTGACACAAGAATACATCACCGCACTGGATGAAGAGAAGCAAGCCATCTGCGACCAGCTGAACCGCCGCACCGAATTCATCGTTCTGCGCACCACATACGGCATGTTCGACAGTGAGGGCAAGCCCACCAACCTGCCCCAGCCCAAATCCAAGCCACAGTCGCAAGGCAATGATGACGAAGGATTTGTAATTGATGAGTGATGAACCTGCCCGACGCATTCCTATCCCACACCCGTGAGATTCTGGACGAGCAACTCTTCGCCCGACTCACCGAAGGACTCTCGGCCCCCTCGCCGGTGAGCATCCGACTCAACCCCCTGAAAAGCGCGGACAAGGAAGTGGCGCCATGGCTCTTATCCCGACCAGTAGGCTGGTGCCCCACAGGCTATTACCTGGGCGAACGCCCCAATTTCACCTTCGACCCCCTCTTTCATGCAGGAGCCTACTATGTGCAAGAAGCCTCGTCGATGTTTGTTGACGAAGTAGTGCGCCAGTATGTGAACCACCCCGTGTCGGCGCTTGACCTCTGCGCCGCCCCTGGTGGCAAGACCACCGCCCTGCTGGCCGCCTTGCCTGAAGGAAGCCTGGTGGTGAGCAACGAGTATGTGAGGCAGCGAGCCTCCATCCTGGCCGAGAACGTGGCAAAATGGGGGTATCGCGACGTTGTGGTGACCAACAACAGCACCGTCGACCTGCGCCGCAGCGGTATGGGATTCGACCTCATCCTGGCCGACGTACCCTGCTCGGGCGAGGGCATGTTCAGGAAAGACGAAGGTGCCATTGCAGAATGGTCGGAGAAGAATGTGGAGAACTGCTGGCGCTTGCAGCGCGAGATACTCGAAGATGCCTGGGCTTGCCTACGCCCTGGAGGATGGCTCATCTACAGCACCTGTACACTCAACATACACGAGAACGAGGAAAACATCCAATGGGCCATCCAAGACCTGGGCGCACGATTGCTCAAAGTAAGTACCAAGCCAGAATGGGACATCACGGGTTCGCTCCTGCCATCGCTCGAAGGCAGCATCTGCCGGTTCATCCCCGGTGTGAGCGAGGGAGAGGGACTGTTTATGGCCTTGCTCCAGAAGCCCGACGACGCACCAGCCGTAAAGGAGAAAACTGCCAAAGGCAAGCGACAGAAATCGCGGCCAGAGGCAGCCATCCCCGATGAAGCCAGGCAGTGGATAGAACAAAGTAAGGATTACACCCTGCACGAATATGGAGACATGCAGGCTGCCATCCCGAGAGAATGGAGCACAGTCTACGACCGTCTGGACTCGTTGCGAATCCTGCATGCCGGCGTGCCCATTGGCACTCGCCGTGGGCGCGACTTAGTGCCCGCTCACGCGTTGGCATTAAGCACGGTTCTCCAAAAAGGTGCCTTCCCACAATTTGACGCCGACTATACCACCGCCATCGATTACCTGCGCAAGGAGGCCATCACCCTGCCCGCCGACACACCTCGCGGTTTCGTACTGATGACCTTCAGGGGCCATCCCTTAGGATTCGTGAAGAACGTGGGCAACCGCGCCAACAACCTCTATCCACAGGAATGGCGCATCAGGAGCACCCATGTGCCTGGAGATATTCGTGAAATCCTGATATGAGATTCAGGAAGACAAGGATGATTAGAGACAAAAAACGATAATATGAGACAATACCTCGACCTGCTCGACAGGATTATGAAAGAAGGCGTGACGAAGACCGACCGTACCGGAACGGGTACGAAGAGCATCTTCGGTCACCAGATGCGGTTCAACCTTGAAGAAGGATTCCCCTTGCTCACCACCAAGAAACTGCACCTGAAATCGATTATCTATGAACTGCTGTGGTTCTTGCGCGGCGACACCAACGTGAGGTGGCTGCAGGAGCACGGCGTACGCATCTGGAACGAATGGGCCGACGAGAACGGAGAATTGGGTCCCGTCTACGGCCATCAGTGGCGCTCGTGGCCCGACTACGAAGGCGGCACGATAGACCAGATACGCAATGTGGTGGACCTCATCAAGCACCATCCCGACTCGCGACGGATGATCGTGAGCGCATGGAACGTGGCCGAGGTGGAGAAGATGGCTTTGCCGCCCTGCCACACCATGTTCCAGTTTTACGTGGCCGACGGACGACTCAGCCTCCAACTCTACCAGCGCTCGGCCGACACCTTCCTTGGCGTGCCTTTCAACATTGCCTCTTATGCCTTACTACTACAGATGATGGCCCAGGTCACAGGTCTGAAAGCCGGTGACTTCATTCACACTACCGGCGACACCCATGTCTATCTGAACCATCTGGAGCAAGTGGAGCTGCAACTCACCCGCACTCCACGTCCCCTGCCTACCATGCGGCTGAATCCCGACGTCGATGACCTGTTCGGATTCGAGTATGAGGATTTCGAATTGTGCAACTACGACCCATGGCCCCACATAGCGGGCAAGGTGTCGGTTTAACCCCATATCACCCATGCGCATCAACATCATCGCCGCCGTGGCCGAGAACCTCGCCATCGGCTATAAGAACCGCCTGATATACTGGTTGCCCAAAGACCTGAAGCGGTTTAAGCAACTCACTACCGGCCACACCATCATCATGGGGCGCAAGACCTTTGAGTCGTTGCCCAAGGGCGCACTCCCCAACCGCCGAAACATTGTGCTCAGCCGCTCGATGAAATCCTTTGAGGGTTGCGAATGCTATGGCTCGCTGAAAGAGGCCCTTGCCCATTGCCAACCCGACGAGGATGTGTATGTGATAGGAGGAGCCAGCGTCTACCGTGAGGCGATGAAGCGTGCCAACCGCCTTTGCCTGACCGAAGTGCATGACACACCTGCCGAGGCCGACACCTTCTTCCCACCCTATGGTGAATGGCGAGAAGTGTGGCGCGAGGAGCATTCCGCCGACGAGCGCAATGCCCATGCCTTCGCCTTTGTGGACTATGAACCAGAGGAGAGATTAAATTCCGAGGAATCGGAAGAATCAGAATAATCGGAATAATCTGAGTAATCTGAGTAATCAGAATAATCGGAAAAAATAGAAGAGACACCAACCTTGATGGATGGTGTCTCTTTTAGCTTTTCAGAAAAGAATTTCTTATTCTTCAATGCAGTCGGGGTCGATGATTGGCAATTGCCTGTCGATGGCGGCATTGAAGGAGATGATGGTCTCGCTTCTCGACAACCCCAGCGGCTGGAGCTTGTCGTGTATGATATTGAGCAAGTGATGGTTGTTGAGCGCATAAATCTTGATGAACATATCGAAACCGCCCGTGGTATAGTGACATTCCACCACTTCTGGGATTTTCTTCAGTTCCTCAAGGACGAAATCAAACTGGCCTGGGTCTTTGAGAAAGAGTCCGATATAAGCACATGTCTCATATCCGATTTTCTCTGGGTCGATGATGAACTGTGACCCTTTGAGTACTCCAAGATTTGTTAGTTTTTGAATTCTCTGATGGATAGCGGCTCCACTTACGTTGCAAGCCCTTGCCACTTCCAAGAAAGGCATTCTGGCGTCATCGGCTATCAGGCGCAGAATTTTCTTGTCTAATGCATCTAAATTGTGTTGTGCCATAATAAGATTGGTATTTGCACGCAAAGATAGCCTAAAATAATCATATTTGCAACAAATTGTGCCAAAAAACCAACTTTCTCCAACAAAAAGCCAAAGAAAGGAAAGAATTTGTCACTTTCGTGATGATGAGGCAGGGCTTTTCGAGGCAGAGTAGTGCACCCTCAGAGTATTGGCCTCTCGCAAAGCCTTCTTCACATCTGCCACGATGCCGACGGGCACATCGCGGTCGGCCTTGAGCACCACTGTCATCTCGGTATTGTCCTTGGCTTCCATTCGCTCTTTTTCGGCCTTCATCACATCGGCCAACTGGTCGAGGGGCACGAACCGGTCGTTCACCTGCACCACAATCGTGTCGCCCATGGTGGCCTGCAACTGCTTGAGCGGTTTTCCAATAAAGATATAGGTAGTGGACGCCCGTTTGGTGACACGGGTAAGTTGGTTGCCCTCCGGTGTACGGAAGAGCACGTTCACCGGCACGCTGCGCATATGGGTGACAATCATGAAAAAGAAGAGCACGGTGAAAATCAGGTCGGGCAGCGACGATGTGTTGAGGTCGGGAATCCTGCGCTCCTTCCGGTTGATGAAACTCATTGTGCACCCCCTTTCTGCACGAAATTCTCCGAAACTTTCTGAGGGTAGTATTTCCTGATGGCCATGCGCTGCTCCTCGCTGCATTGGGCATAATGCTTCTGAAAGCGCTGCAGCGCCAGCGAGTCGCGCAATTGCGCGTAGGCCGCCACTATCTCGTGCTGAATGGAGAAATAAGTGTTGTAGTCGCTGTTGCGGTCGGCCTCTATCTGCACCACATGGTTCTCGGTGACCATGCATTTGCCCAACGGATATATATCACGCTGCACCTTCTCGGGCAAATTGGGGTCGTCGTGTGGGTTATCGACGAACTCCACCACCCTATTCCTCACATCGGCGATGGTGAGCGAGTCGTCGTTGATGGTAATGACGTTGGTGGGCGACACCACGATGCGGAGCACGTTGCGCTGTGTGACCGAAGCCGGCTTCTGCTCATTGGCCAATGGCGGCAACATGCGCGACATGCCGTTGTCGTCGTCCATCGAAGTGACAACGAGAAACAAGATGAGCAGCGTGAACGAGATGTCTGCTATCGACGCGGTGTTGATGCCCGGCACTCTGCGGCGCTTTCGTGCGAACCTCATTATTACTTTGAGCGTTTGTTAAGATACGACTTGATGGAGGCGAAGGCCACCAGTCCGACAGCAAGTACGATCATCGCCACCGAAGCGATGACAAACATGTCGGCAGTCCTCAGCCACAACGCATCATCATATTGCTTGCCATTGACCTCGACGCCCTGCGAAGAGCCGATAAGGAAAGCAATGACCAGAATGCCCACCGTGGCCGCCACGACCACCGACGAGATGAGCGCCACGGGCACACGGTTCACCACCCGGTCTTGCTGCTTGCGTCGCCTCACAGCCACAACGATGGCCCACACCAGCGTGGCAATGGCAAAGATACCCACGGCAGCCATCAGGCCGAGCAGCACATTGGTAAGGCGTGGCTCGTTGAAGTCGGGGTCATCGGCGTAAGGATGGTTGAACCCGAAGAGGTAATAAGCCGCGAAGACCACCGCGGTGATGGCCACGATGACGAAGAGCACTCGCTGAGAGCCCCTTTCGGGCATCCATTTCCGTTTTCTCATTGCCGTGGTGCTTTGTGTTTCACGATGATGTCCATGAGCGTGACAGAGGCGTCCTCCATCTGTGCGGTGAGCATCTCGATCTTAGTGAGGATGAAATTATAGAACAACTGCAGGATGAGCGCCACGATGATACCGAAAATCGTGGTGATGAGCGCCACCTTCATACCATCGGCCACAATCGTGGGGTTGATGTCGCCAGCCTGCTGTATCTGGTCGAAAGCCATTACCATACCGATGACGGTACCGAGGAATCCGAGCGATGGAGCGATAGCGATGAAAAGCGTTATCCACGAACACCCTTTCTCAAGATTGGCCACCTGCACCTGTCCGTAGGACTGAATGGAGCGCTCAATGTTCTCGATGCTCTCACCGATGCGCATAAGGCCTTGGTAACAGATGGAAGCCACTGGGCCGCGAGTCTCACGGCAAAGGTCCTTCGCTCCCTCCACGTCGCCAGCCGCCACTTTCTCGTCGATATCGGCAAGGAGCCGGCGTGTGTTGATTTCCGACAAGGTGAGATAGATAATACGCTCTATGCAAAAGGCCAAGCCAAGAATGAGTGCCAATGCCACGAGCGACATGAATCCCGCATTTCCCTCGATGAACTTGCGTTTGAGCGACTTGTACACACCCTCGCTCTCACCCTCTTCGGCCCCCTCGGCGGCATCGATGGCCTCAGCCTGTGCGATGTCGTCGGCCACGAGCGAGTCGACAGCGGCATTATCCTCATATTGTGCTGCGATTTCCTCAAAATCAGGGATGCTGCTTTTCTCTTCCTGTGCCGTGGCCACTGAGACGTTGGCAACAAGCAGTGCCGCGATGCAGAGCCATCTTATAATCAGATGTTTCATTTTGTTTTGGTTGTGATGGGCGGTCCCATCTCTGAAGTTTGACAATGAACAGATTGCTGTTAATCCCCCATCGGCCAACAAATTGGCCGAATAGGCATTGCAAAGGTACGATGAAGCAAACGAATAACCAAATTATTCAAGTCATTTTAACATGTGTGGCACCAGCAGGGCAATTACAATGCCGTAATCACGACCTTTGACTGCTGCCCACGAGCATCCTCCGTCTTCCATGAAATGATGATAGTGGTGCGCTCGCCAGGCATCAAGGTGACATAGTTGTCGCTGTAAAGGGCAGGCAGTATCTGCTCTCCATCGGCACCCACCAGGTTCAACCGGAGGAAAGTGGCGGGCACACGACTCTTGTTGTGCAGGACGACCTGCGCCACCTGACTGTTGCCAGTGGTCTTGAGAGACACTTTTTGCTCCACCTCCGCCTTGGGCACCGATGAGAGCGCCTTGAAGTTGTTCTCCTCGCGCGCCATGACATAGAGATTCTCTGAAACGACACCTGTCTTGTCGGTAAGTTGCAGGCGCAGATAATAGACGTCGGAAGGAGGTGCAGGCAGCATATCCGACAATCTCAGCCATGCCGTCGTGGTGTCGGCACTGCCCCTCACGTTGCCCTTCCGTTGGCACACCCTTTTGCCATTGATGTCGAAGATGGTGGCGATGGCCGTGAGACGGGCTGCGGGAGACGGGGAAATATTGGCCAGTGGAACATCTGGCACTGGAACAGAACGGCAGACCACCTCTATACTGTCGGTTAGCGCATTGAATTGGATATGTAGCGGTTCGCAGGCTTTCTTCGAACCGAAGTAAGCAGCCGTAGGCTCGAAATAATAGTCGTAGGTCTGCCACACCATCGAGGGCCAGCACGGATGGCTCATCCAGAGCAGCATGCCCGCACGGCTCTTGCTTGTAGACTCGAACATCGCCCTATAGCCATTGTAGTTGACCAGCTGTGCCCATCGGGTGAACTCCTCGGCACTCGACGCCTCTCCGAAGCCCATGCTCACCAAGCGGTTGAACTCAGCCGCTCTCTGTGCCCCCATCAAAGTGTAGTCGTGCTGTCCCCACTCCACTGACTGCGGCCACAGTGCCTCCTTGCTCAGCGCCCTGCTGAGGCTCTCGATGTTCATCACATTGGGCATTCCCCTCTCGGAGTGAATCTTTCCCGTCTGTCGGGAGAAATACTCCTTGATGGGCAGAGCCCTGTAGGGTCCGCCTCCACTCACGCCCTCGCCTGACGAGTGGGAGATGAACTCCATCCCGGGAGCCAACGTGTGCACATATTCGCGCAGTTTGCGGTCGATAGCCTCTGGCGGGAAGCCCTCGTTGCGGCCGCAATAGAGTGCAATGCTGGCATGGCCCCGTATACGACGTAAGTAGTCCTTGGCATTATTGAGGAAGAGCACATTGTCGTAGGGATCGGGGCCATCGGCCGGATTGGCAAGCCAGAAGTCCTGCCATATCATGACCCCATATTTGTCGCAAGCCTCATAGAACGCCTCGTCGGCCACCTGTCCCACCCAGTCGCGTATCATGGTGAAGTTCATGTCGCGGTGATACCTGACGGCGATGTCGTATTCGCGTGACCGGTAGAGCAGGTTGTGCTCGTCGAATCCCCAGTTGCCTCCCAGCGGGACGAAACGCTGGCCGTTGACAAAGATACGCAGTGAGTCCTTAAGTCCCACATACCTCATCTCGCGCAGTCCGGCCTTGAAGTCGACAGAGGATGGCTCACCCACATCAGGCTTGAAGGTGAAGCCCGCGTCGTAGAGATAAGGCTCACCATAGCCGTTAGGCCACCAGAGCCGGAAATCGCTGTTAGAGAGTTGTGCAAACTGCCCCGGGTCGAAGGTCACCTCCTCCTCGGCATGCGCTGGGAGAGTGAGCGGTTTTTCGAAGCGCACGTCGCCAATGAAGCCACTCAACGTTCCCTTCACTGGAAGGCTGGCGTGGTTGTGCACGAAGACCGAAGGCCTGACATGAGCCGTTTTCCCATCGTCGGAGAGTGTGGTTTCCACATAGGGGTCGCTCACGCTCACCATTCCCGTAGCCGAGAGATAGACCTCGTTCCAAATGCCCGCCTCTCGACCGCGCACGGTAGTAATCCAGTCCCATCCTATCGTGGCATGGAAGGTGGGATTGTCGGCGCCAAGGATACCCCCATTGAACTGTGTGGTGTTCTCGTCCTTCTGCTTTACGGCACCAAAATGCTCATTGCAGATAATCTCCACTGCCAGGTAGTTGGTACCCTTGTTGAGCAATCCCGTGACATTGAACCGGCCACGCATAAAAGACCCCTCGATGCGTCCAAGGCGTTTGCCATTGAGGAACACGTTGGCTTTCCAGTTGATGCCATCGAAATTGAGCCAAAGTTGCTGTCCGTCGAGTGCAGGTGAAACCTCGAACTCATCGCGATACCAGAAATTGGAACGGAAGAACGACTCCGAGATCTGGTCGACATCATCGGCGTAGTTGGGATCGGGCACTGCCCCGATGTTCATATATGAGGCGAGCACGGTGCCCGGCACGGTAGCCACAATCCAGTCGTGGCAATCGTATCCAGCAGCGGCTATTTGCTCGCCTGAAGCCTTCACCTCTGATGCCCTCTGAAGCATCCACCTTCCGCCGCTCAACATCCATTTTCCGTCGCACATTCCTGCTACGGCGTGGGGAGTATACACCACTTTCTGGCGTGCCATCACCTCCATCTCGCGGAGCGCATAGCATCCGGCCTCGCCGGGCTCGAGCAGCAACAGTCTCACATAACGAGCCGAAGTATTCAGGTCGGTAGTCGCACCGCTATTCAGGTCGGCCACCTTGCGCCAGTCTGTGGCATCATCGGAAACCTCGACGACACCCTTTTTGGGAGCCAGGAACCAATCCAAGCGAAGCTGTTCGATAGGCAGGCTCTTTCCCAGGTCGGTATAGATCCATTGGGTACCTCCCCCATTGCTCACCCACATACTGCTGAACTGCCGTGAGGGCATCACCTCTACCACGTTCTGCTCGCTATCGAGGAACGACAGTTCGTGCACGTCCCAATGAGCGGCGCCATCCATGTCGAAAAGCAGACGGAAGTGCTGGGTGCTCATCAGTCTTGAATGAAGGTTATCGGAAGCCATCGGAAGTTGGAACCGGATGGTCTCATCCAGTCTTCTGGCGGGCAGCATGTCGGCCGACTCCTGCTTGTTGGGATCGGAATGCAACTGGTATTGCAGCGGCTGTCCGGGCAACTTGTCGCCTTTCTGCTCGCCTATGGTCTGCCAGTGGAGTCCGTCGTCAGAAGTCTGGCAGCGTAGGGTATAGCCTTTCGTGGCCACCTTATCATCATAGGCCACCAATCCCTGGATACGGATTTGCGCCGCCTCGACCGACATATCTCCGCCCCAGTCGTACTGAAGCCAGGAATGAGCCCCCATGAGGATGTTACGAGAATAGGGACCACCGTCGATGGCCCATTCGGCCTCACGTCGGGACAAAGGTCCGTCGGGAGTAGACGCCTGGAGCGTGGCAGGACGGCTATTGTCCTTTATGCCATCAGTCACCAGATGGGCCGTGTGGTTGTAGTCGGATGTCGACGAGGCATAGGCCCTGCGGTGCAGCGCCACATTGGTCAGCGTCTGTGCACTCTCCACCCAACTCACGGAAGGAGCGAAATACTCGGATGGAGCACCGGGATACTGTCCGATGCCACGTGTGGGTTGCGTGTCGGCAGGGGTGCCATCGCCCGAAGAGGCCATTGCCATCAGACTGGCTATTAACAACATGCTGTTCATGGTTTTTACAATGATTTGATAAAGTGACTACGCTATTGGTTGTCAGGTTATTTGGTATTGAAGGTGAATGTTCCCGTTTTCAGTTGATCGGCGGAGCACGAAAGCGTGAGCACCGACGGGGTGCGGGAACTGTGCCAGGCCGTTGAAGGCAGGGATAGAGAACTCACGGCAGTCGTTGGTCGAGGGATGGTCGGGTCCGGGATAAGACGGGTCGCCATTGCCCACACCGAGGATGCGGCCATCACCCTCCAGGCAGAAGGTAAGCATCGGGCAGGCATCAGGAACCACACGTCCCTTGTTGTCCTGCACCTCCACCGTCACCACCGCCACGTCGCGTCCGTCGGCAGCAATGGTGGTGTGTTCGGATTTCAGCACGACCTTGGCGGCAGGTTTTGTGGTCTCGATGGTCTCCGTCATCACACGCTTCCCATTCTTGTAGCCCACTGCCACCACCTTTCCAGGCTGATATACAGCACGCCATTTCAGATGGCCATTGCGTGGCATACGTTGCCGTCCCAGTTTGCGGCCATTCACCGTAAGCTCCACCTCATCGCAGTTGCTGTATGCCCAAAGTTCGATTTCCTCACCCTCATGGCCTTGCAGGTTCCAGTGCGGGAAGATGTGCAATGTGGGCTCATCCGTCCACCACGACTTCAGATACCATGCCTCATCTTTCCAGAACCCGCAGTAGTCGAGGATGCCAAACTCCGAGTCGTGGGCGGGATAGGCCAGCGGATTGGGCTCACCACGATAGTCGAACCCCGTCCAGTAGAAGATGCCAGCGGCCCAGTCGTGGTCGGCATAGAAGCGCCATCCCCGCTCGATCACGTTCTCCACATGATGGTTCAGCGTATCGAGGTTCATCGAGCGCATGTGTCCTGGCACGGCAGGGTCGTTGAAATAGACGCCACGTGTGCCACATCCCGTTGTCTCCTCCGTTCCCACGATTTTCCATTCGGGATGCTGGAGGCGGCGGTTCTCCACATTGTTCTGCGCGATATAGTTATAGCCCACCACGTCGAGGCCCTTGATCATCTCCGACCCACCGGCATTGGCGATGGTCGACGGCCGTGTGGGATCGAGCAGGCGGGTGTACTCCCTCATGGCGGCAGCGATGCGCGTGCCCTGTATGGTGTTCTCCATGCCCCACTCCTCGTTGCCGTCGCTCCAAAGGATGACAGAGGGATGGTTGCGGTCGCGCTTGACCATGTTCTCCAACAGTCGCACATGCTCCTGGTTGATGCCCGCAAGACGGTTCTCGTCGATGACGAGGATACCCTCCCGGTCGCACACGTCGAGCATGGCCGGTGTCATGGGGTTGTGGGAAGAGCGATAGGCATTGCAGCCCAACTCCTTGAGTCGCTTGATGCGCCACTCTTGCAAGGCATCAGGTATTGCCGAGCCCACGCCGGCATGGTCCTGATGCATGTTGACGCCCTTGAGTTTCAGCCGCTGCCCATTGAGCAGAAAGCCCTTGTCGGCATCGAAGGCGATATCGCGGAAGCCCGTTGTAGTGGTATACACATCCGTCACCTTTCCATCTACCGTCACTGTGGTCTCCATCCGATACAGGTACGGGTCGGTGGTGCTCCACAGGTGAGGCTGGGCAAGCGTCATCTGCTGCTTGCAGGC
Organism: uncultured Prevotellaceae bacterium; assembly: GCA_900320585.1. Lineage (GTDB taxonomy): Bacteria > Bacteroidota > Bacteroidia > Bacteroidales > Bacteroidaceae > Prevotella. Next base: position 15,997 of record ONSV01000062.1, read on the forward strand.
ACTGGTCTCCTTGGGTTTCAATGTTAGGGTTACGGGAGCAATACTTCCCACCTCGTTTCCTTGGGCGTCGAGGAGACGTTGCCCTACCTGGCAAGTCTTTGGGGAGAGCGAGTGGTTGTTGACCTCGGTATTGACATGGATGGTGGCCGAGGCATAGGGCTGCTGCAGGTCGGCATAGACAAAGGTGCCGAAAGGCGCCACTGCCACGGCATCAGTCTTCACCAGCCAGGCATCGCGGTAGATGCCGGCGCCCTCGTAGAACCATCCCTCCTCGAGGGTGGCATCGGCGCGCACACAGATAAGGTTGTCGCCACCATAGTTCACATATTCCGTCACGTCGTAGACCTGTGTGGCATATCCACTGGGCTCCACTCCCATGTAGAAGCCGTTGAACCACACCTGTGCATGGCGGAAAATGCCATCAAACCTAAGGGAAAGATGCTTGCCGAAGTCGGTCTCGGGTATCGAGATGACCTTGCGGTACCATCCCACGCTCGTCTCGGGATACTTGTAGCCCACGGTCTTGTAGCCATGAGAATGGCTGGCCTCACGGGCATACGGCAACGTGGCCACCCAGTCGTGTGGAACAGACACCTCCTGCCAGGCAGAGTCGTCGAACTTCATCACATAGGGTCCCTCGTTGTGGATGGAGTTGGCCTTGGTAAGGTAATTGAAATACTCTGTTGCGCAGCCGAAGTCCTTCGCGGGGTCGGAAGCGTTGCCCAACGCGAATTTCCAGCCCTCGCTCAGGCGGATGGACTCACGCACGCTCTGCTGGGCCTGCAGTCCTAATGCCTGCAGAATGATTAATACCAGAAAAAAGAATTTTGTTTTCATATATGGGTGAAATGATGAATTGACCATTTTGCGCATCATGGTTCTATATTATTCGATTGTTGCTCACTCATCATCGAGCAAGCGCAGCAACTCCTCTTCCGAGCAAGCGATGGCCGAGAAGAGCTTGTACATGAGTTCTGGCTCTTGCCTGACAGGAATGTAGGCTACCACCGTCTTTCCCGAACCGGCAAACCAACCTGCCTCGGTGTGGGCGCTGCGCCCACAGGGCAGGACGATGACACAGGTGTCGCACGACTCCATGGCCTCGATGTCGTTGGCAAACTGCCTCTCGGCCTTTGGGTCGTGCAGACGGTCGCGGTATTCCTGTGGCGTCCAATCCATATATCCGGCGTCCACATTGCTCCATTTGAACCCAGGGTCTCCCGACGGAGGATTGCGGAAATCGTAGACATCATGTCCTGCCTTGCGGAGCGTCTCCACCACCGAAGGGTAGAACTCATTCCGCCAACTGCTTGCCACATAAATCTTTCTCATGACTTTTCTCTTCTCAATCGGGGGAGCACATGAACAGGGCTGCCCCGAGGTGGTTGGGGTATTATCTAATGAACTTCACTTTCGACGCATCACGCAGCTTGGCTTCGGGCTGCTCGTCGGGATAACCTATGGCGATGATGTAGTTGAGCTTGTAGTCGGTGGGGATGTCGAGGCTGTCGATGAAGAACTTGGCATTGGCATTGGAAAGGAGGAAGCGCACGGGACCGCCAAGGCAACAAGTGCCCAGGCCCATCGACTGCGCGGCCAGCATGATATTCTCGCCCAGCAGACCGGCATCGAGCTCGCCACCACCATTGGCCGGCGTGCAGACGCAGATGAGCGTAGGAGCGTTGCGGAACATGTTCTTGAAACCTGGGTCACGGCTCACCTGTTCGGGATTGGCTTTCTTGTACACCTCGTTGACATCGGCGATGAGTTTCTGGTTCTCAACCACACGCACCACCCATGGCTGTCGGTTCATGCCGCTGGGAGCATTGATGCCACACTTCACGATGGCCTCCAGTTTCTCATGCTCGACAGGCGTGTCAAGATACTTGCGCACTGAGCGGCGGGCCATGATCGAACTGGTGACGGGGTTGAGTTCCAGACACACGTCGGTGTCGATATCAGCCATCTTGTCGGTAGGCTCATAGCGTTTCAGCACCTTGCCGTCGCGGCTGACGAGGAACTTGGTGAAGTTCCATTTGATGCTCGACTTCTTGGCATAGTCGGCATCCTGCCTCTTGAGCATCCCGTCCATACGTTTGCCCAAATCATCGTTGAGGTCGAAGCCACCAAACGCTCTCTTCGACTTCAGGTAAGTATAGAGAGGTGCCTCATTCTCGCCATTGACATCGATTTTGTCGAACTGGGGGAACTTGATGGCGAAGTTGGCCGTGCAGAACTCATGGATTTCGGCGATGGTGCCCGGCGCCTGCTGTCCGAACTGGTTGCATGGGAAATCGAGGATCTCGAAGCCTTGGTCACGGTATTTCTCGTAGAGCGCCTCCATTTCCTTGTACTGTGGTGTAAAGCCACAACGAGTGGCGGTATTGACGATGAGCAGCACCTTTCCTTTGAAGTCGGCTAACGACACGTCGTTTCCAAGGTCGTCTTTCACGGTGTAATTGTAAATTTCCTGGGCTGATGCGGAAGCCAACAAAGGTGGCCAGCATGCAAATAGTGAATAATCTTTTCATATTGAATTGTTTTAGGAGTTTTTGAAACTGATGTCCGACACACTCACTCTGGCAGTCCGATTTCCTTGACGCGGCGCTCAAAGAGTTCCCGGTTGCCGATGGCACCATTCTTGATGCGGGCGCGGTAATTGTAGATGGTATTGACAGAATAGTGGAGGAACTCGGCAATTTTCGAAGAGTCGTCGATACCGAGACGGATGAGGGCGAATATACGGAGGTCGGTGGTGAGCCGTCCCTTCTCCCTGGGGTGAATCTGCACCTCGGGTTGCAAGAGTGCATTGAAATCGTCGACAAAATGAGGGAAGAGATGGAGGAACGCGGAGTCGAAACTCTGGTTGAGGTCCTCAATGTCGCGCTCTTTCTGCTCCGATGACTTGGAAAGCTGCAAGATATCCGCCAGTTCGTTTTTCTTGATTTTCTTGGTCACCATCTTTCTATAGCTGTCGAGTTTGTCGACATACTGTGCACAGAGGGCGAGAAACCGTCCGATATACTCGTCTTTCACGTTGTTGGCATCCTTGAGCTGGGCATTGACGACGGCCAACTGGCCATTGGTGGTGGAAAGCTGGCTGTTGGCCGACTTGAGTTCGTCGTTGAGGGCAGCCAACCGCGCGTTGCTTTCGTGGAGGGCATTCCGCGCGACACCCAACTGCCTGTTGCGCCTATTGAGGAAGAAGAGCACGCCCAAGAGCAGAACGATAAGTATGCTGATGGCCGCCAGGGTGACCCACAACTGGTTGGTGGTGTGCTCACTCTTCGTCTTGTAGTTCTTGGCTATCTCGTTGAGCAAAGGAGATATCTGCCATTGTCGCTGACGTGAGCCGTAGCGTCCGGCACAGTCGCTGGTATAACTGATATAACGGTAGGCACGGTCGATGTCGTTCTGCAGCAAGAGCTGGTTGGCCAGTTCCCACATCGAGCCCTGGTCCATCACCCCGTTGCGCACATCGGCAAGCACCGACTCGCAGAGCCAGCGCATCATCTCGATGGAGTCGTTCTGCGCCTTGAACTCAAGATAACGGTAAAGGGTGACGAGGGCATAGGGGTGGCTTCCCGGTTCCACGGTCTTCAGCCACTCATCGTTGAGCTGGAGTGCAGCCTTCAGGTCGCCCTTCGCATTGAGGGCCAGCTCGCGTCGGGCGTAGCAGTCGGGGTCGTCGGGTGGCAGTGTCTCATACATCAGCGCCTCGTATTTTCCAGCCTGCTGGTAGTAGGCATCGCGCATGTTGTCGAGCCGGGAGTAGTATCCCAGTTCGTTGTAGACATTATTGCATGCCCTATAATATTCGCCCATGGCCTCACGGCTGACGCCAGAGAGATTGATGCTGTCGAGCGTCATCAGCGCCTCGTCGTACATACCGATGTTGGAGCACCGCAGGGCCAACAGCGAACGGCAGCGCACCCCTTCGGAGCGGTCGCCCATCTCGTCGGCCAGACGGATGCCCTCGCGCAGGAAGAACATGGCGGAATCGCTGACAAAGGGCCTGTACAATTCGTACAAGGCGAGTGCAGACTCGTATTTTGTCGCTGTCTGCCGGGCAGCGGCAAAATTGTTCCTTGCCTCAGTGATCCTCGCCTCACGTTTGGCCACATAGTCGGAAGAATGGGCTATGGCATCGTCGATCTCCTCGAGTTTCTGCTTGATGGGGGAATCCTGTGCATAGAGCCCTATCGACAGCATACCAGCGAAGAATAAGGTTAGCAATCGCATACAGTTTAGGTGATTAGGCGTACAAAGTGAGGAGAACACGGCCTTGCTCGTTGACATTTCCGAGTTGCGGCAATCTCACCTCAAGCGACAAAGTTACAAAAAAATCGAAGACAACCGATAATTGTCTCCGATTTTTTTGAATTTTCATAAGCACTACGCTCTGAGTGACTCGATTCTCTTAGACAACTATGAGAACCAAAGCCCCTGGAAATCCAGGAATGTTCCAGAACGGCATTTGTTACCACTGAAAACGAAGAGATTCCCCATCCTTATGAACAACAAATGGGGAATTGGTCCTAAAAACCTATTTCAACCTAAACCTAACTGTTTTCTTAATGTCACCAGCCGAGAAGCCGAGAAGAGCCTCGAAGTCGCCCGGTTCTGCCGTCCACTGCTGCGTGCGGTCGTCGAAGAACGAGAGGGCGCTACGGCCGATGGTGAGGCGCACGTCGCGCTGCTCGCCCGGCTGCAGGAACACCTTCTTGAAGGCCTTCAGTTCTTTCTCTGGCCGTGGCAAGGAGCACTTCTTGTCGGCCACGTAGAGTTGAATGGTGGTGGCACCCGCCACCTGTCCGGTATTGGTGACGCTGACGGTGAAAGAGAGCGAGTCGTTGGCAACTATCTCACGCTTGTCGGCTGTCGCCCCATCCATGCGGAAGGTGGTGTAAGAGAGACCATGGCCAAAGGCAAAGAGCGGACGGATGCGCTTGTGGTCGGCCCAACGGTATCCCACATAGATATCCTCCTTATACTCCTCGTCGATGACACGCTCGTTGGCGCGCCATGTGCCGGGATAGGAACCTGTGGCATGAGCGCCACAATCCTCAAGCCGCACGGGCCATGTGAAGGGCAGGCTGCCACTGGGATTAACCTCTCCTGTGAGGACATCGGCCAGAGCCAGTCCGGCCTCAGAGCCCAGGAACCATCCCTGCACCACGGCAGGCACACGACTGATCCACGGCATGGCCACTGCATTTCCGGAGATATTGACAAAGACCACGTTCTTGTTGGCCTTGACGAGCGCCTCCACCAATTCGTCCTGTGCATAGGGCAGCGCGAAAGTCTTGCGGTCGTGCCCCTCACAGTCCTGGAAATCGCTCTTGTTGAGTCCGCCGAAAACGACGACGTAGTCAGCATTGCGTGCCTTCTCCACCGCCTCGGCGATGAGTTCGCTAGCACTGCGCTTGTCGGCCAGGTCTTGTCCGGTTGTCACGCCATTGTAGGCACCAGTAGTGTCGCCCACATAGCCACGGGCATAGTCGACCTTGTCGCCCAACCGCTCCCGCAGTCCTTGCAGAGGCGATATCTCGTGCTGCGCCTTGAGCGATGACGAGCCACCACCCACAGTCATCATCTTGATGGCATTCTCGCCCACCACGAGCACACGGGCATTGGGACGGAAAGGCAGCACCTGACGGTCGTTCTTGAGCAGCACGATACCCTCTTGCGCCACCTTGCGTGCCACCTGATAGTGGGCCTCGGAGCATAGCGAGCCATAAGGCCGCTGGCGGTTCATGTTAGTACGCATCATCAGTCTCAGCACCCGTCGCACCTTCTCATCAAGTTCGCTGGTAGTGAGTTTTCCCTCGTTGATAAGTTGACGGTAGGGCTGTGCCAGAAAATAGTTGTCGTAAGCATTGGTAGCGCCCATGGTGAGTCCGTCGGTCCAGGTGCCGAATTCCAGGTCGAGTCCGTTTTTCACCGCCTCAAGGGTGTTGTGTGTGCCACCCCAGTCGCTGATCACCACGCCGTCGAAGCCCCACTCCTGTTTGAGGATGCGGTTGAGCAACACCTCGTTGTGGCAGTTGTGCTGATTCTTATAGAGGTTGTAAGCCCCCATGATAGCCCATGCGCCACCCTCGGTGACAGCAGCATGGAAAGCCGGCAGGTAGATCTCGCGGAGCGCGCGGTCGCTGACGATGACGTTGACCTGATGGCGGTTCTCCTCATCGTTGTTGAGCGCATAGTGCTTCACGCAGGCCGCCACCCCTTTCGACTGCAGTCCCTGCACGTAGGGAACCACCATGCGCGATGCCAGCCATGGGTCCTCGCCCATATACTCGAAATTGCGCCCGTTGAGCGGGGTACGGTTGATGTTGATGCCCGGTCCGAGCATCACATTCTTATTACGATAGAGCGCCTCCTCGCCCAGGCTTTCGCCATAGGCCCTGGAGAGGCAGGGATTCCACGTGGCTGCGAGACATGTGAGCGCCGGGAAGGCCACGCACGAGTCGTTGGTCTGTCCGGCCTGCTCCCACTCGTCCCATAGCACGTCAGGGCGCACACCATGCGGTCCGTCATCGGTCCACAAGTCGGGGAAGCCGAGACGTTTCACACCTGCCGACGAGAATTTCGACTGTGCGTGGATAATGGCGATTTTCTCGTCGAGCGTCATACGTCGGAGCGCGTCTTCTACCCTCGTCTCGATGTCTTTCGACTCATCGAGGTAGACGGGCTTGTCGAGGGTCTGCGCCTGCAGGCCCATGACAAGCGTCGTGAGGAAAAAAGTAACTAATGCTTTTCTCATTTTTTCTTGAAAACACGTACATAATCTACTTCCATGGTCACAGGCAGGGCACTCTCGTCGATGCCCCCTGCACCGCCCCATGTGCCACCCCAAGCGAGGTTGAGGATGACATAAAACTCTTTGGCGAAGGGCCATGTGTTCTTGTTTCCGGCACCGTCGTTGTCGAAGTGGAGCAGCGGGTTGCCGTCGACGTAGGTCTGGATGTAGTTTTCGGTCCATTCCAGGGCATAGACATGGAACTCGTCCTCGGCACCTGGCGTGAGGCGCTCGGCCGTTTTCTGCGTGCCCTTGGTGTGGTTGTAACTATTGCAGTGGATGGACGACGAAGTGTAGTTGGGGTGGTTGCCCACCTCTTCCATGATGTCGATCTCGCCACAGGTGGGCCAGCCGTCGCTCTCATTGACAGGCATCATCCAGAAGGCAGGCCATGTGCCACTGCCCTTTGGCAGTTTGATGCGTGCCTCTACCCATCCGTACTTCCAGCCTGTCTTCTTGTTGGCGTAGATACGGCCAGAGTAGATTTTGCCATCCACCTTCTTGCAGTTGATCTTCAGCGTGCCATTGCTTACCTCGGTCACGCCATTGCCATTGACATAGTTCTGCTTCTCGTTGTTTACCCATCCGGCATTCTTCACTTCGTAGGTCCAGTCGGGGCCGAGTGAGATGCCCGTGAACTCGTCGTACCAGTCGATCACATATCCCTCGGGCACCTTCATGTCGGGGTCGACAGCCGGCTTGGGTATACCTGGCTGGCGTACGTTGATGACCTGGCGGGCCTCGCCCGACTTCACCGTCACGGTGCCCTCACGGTCGTCATAGGTACCATTCTCGGCCACCTTCACAGTGAGCGTGGCCGTTTTCTCGGTAGAGTTCTTCGGTGAGACAGTTATCCAGTCGGCACTGGCAAAGGCCATCCACTCCCTACTGGCATTGACCGCCACGGTTTGCTCACCGCCATTGGCGATGAACGTGAGTTCGGTGGGCGAGCACGACACCTGGGCAGCGGCGCTGCCGCCGCCAGGTGAGTCGTCATCGCCGCCACAAGCAGTGAAAGCCATCAGGCATGCGAATAAAACACTGTATATCATTGATTTTCTCATTGCATTATTTCTTTTCGAAATAAATCTTACTGATTACCACCTCGGTGTTGTCGGGGTTGCCACCGAAGTCGAAGAACAAGCTGATCTTTGGCATGTCGAGCGGACACTCCTTGCTCTTGAACTTGATGACATTGTCCTCATAAGCGGTCAGGTTGACGCGCTCTGCGAAGAAGTAATTGTTGTCATCGCCCGTCTGGGTGAGTTTCACCGTGACGTCTTTGAGGTCGACATTGGGCGTCATCAGGCAACAGAAGTCGTACAGCTCGCCCGCATTGGCCGAAAGGTTGGTGCGGAAGGCCATCTGTGCCTGCCACTGGTCGGTGGTAGCCTGAGGCAACTTCAGCGTGTAGGAATCGCCATTGTGGGTGAGTGACGGGTCGGGCAACTGGCTCCATCCTGGTGCGTAGTAGAAGAACATCTCGCAGTCGGAGGCATCTACACTCTTCCAGAGATTGTTGGCCGAGTTGTAGTCCCAGTCCATGGTATCATCGCCACCAGGACCAGCAGGTTCCACGCCAGGCTGTCCTG
>ONSV01000062.1:24424-36416 GCA_900320585.1 uncultured Prevotellaceae bacterium
CTGGTTGCCGCCAAAGTCGAACACGATCTTCACGGTGTTCATATCCTTACCCTCGAAGTTGCTCTTGCAGAACACATAGTCCTCATACGCGGTGAGTTTGACGACCTCGTCGAAATAGAGCAGTCCGTCGTCGGTCTCCTCACAAATCTTTATCGTGACATTGCCATGATCCTTGGTAGAGGAGAGGATGCAGGAGAAGTCGTAGTTGGTGACCGAGTTGGTGGTCATGTCGGTATGGAAGAAGTACTGGCACTGCCACTTGTCGGTGGTAGCCTCGGGCAGAGAGAGCGTGAAGGCGCTTCCGTTGACGGTCTGCACGGGATCGGCTATCTGGTTCCATCCCGGAGCATACCAGTAGGTGTTGTTGTAATGTGCCGTGAGGAACATGTTGCAGGCATTATTGTAGTTGTAGCCCTTGAACTCCTTGGTGGGCAACTTGGTGCCATCGTCGCAGTCATGCTCTTTGAGCACGATGTCGCGCACGGTGATTTCGGTGCCAGCCTGGTTGCCACCGAAGTCGAACACAATCTTCACGCTGGCAAGGTCGAGACCTGCCATATTGGACTTGTAGAACACATAATCCTCATAGGCCTTGAGCTGGATGACCTCGTCGAAATAGAGCTTGCCATCATCGGTCTCCTCGCAGATCTTCACCGTGACGTTGCCATGGTCCTTGGTTGAGTTGAACACGCACGAGAAGTCGTAGTTGGTGGCCGAGTTAGTGGTCATATCGGTATGGAAGAAGTACTGGCACTGCCACTTGTCGGTGGTAGCCTCGGGCAGAGAGAGCGTGAAGGCGCTTCCGCTGACCGTCTGCACGGGGTCGGCAATCTGGTTCCATCCCGGAGCATACCAATAGGTGTTGGTATAGTGTGCGGTGCGGAACATGTTGCAGTCATGGTCGTACTTGAAGCCCTTGAACTCCTCCTCGGCGGCAGCCTTCTCGGTGACGAGGATGAAATGCCATGCGATAGAGCCGTTGTCGTAAATCAGTTCCATGTGCTTGGGCTTGAGGTCGACGATCTTGAACTTCGGAGCATTCCACTGGTCGTCGTTGGAGATGTAGGGGAACTGGGTGTGGCTGGGCAGCACGAGGAAGACATCATTGCCCTCGACGGTGAAGTCATAGGATGCCTTTTGCACGCCCACGTTCACCATCACGTCCTCGGGAGCTGTTCCGCCATTGGTCTCCGGGAAAGCCTTGACCTCCTTGTTCACATACATGGTGCCACCCTCTCCTGGGTCGTAGGTGTAGGCGCCACCGGGTGTGAAGGTCAGCACATCGTCGTAGACACCAGCACTGGCCTTGTCGTTGGGAGCAGCCGACCACCACTCGTATCCGTCGGTGCCCGAAGGACCGCAGCCCATGTGTCCGGCCTCGGCGCTGGCGATGAACCACTGCTTGCCCTCGGCCTCGGCTCCAGCCAGACGAGTGATGTAACTGGAGAAGTCGACGATGGAGTTGTTGAAATGGAATGTCTTCTCTCCCATACCATCGCTGATGCCGTTGCGGTTGCCCACGCGATACTGTACGGTATAGTCACCGGCGGCAGCATAGATCTTGGTCAGAGGGTTGCGTGTGGAATAGGACTTGCCGTCGACAATCCACACTGGGTATTGTGCCTTATTGTTGAGGCGCAGGGTCACTTGGTTGATTTCCTGGTCTACTTCCAAAGTGATGTCGGCATCGGCGGCATTGGGTATGCCGTTGGCATCGAGTCCGGCATAGTCGTCGGGCGAGCAAGCCACGAGGGTGAGCCCGGCCATCAGGAAACTTCCGATATATTTAGCGATATTTTTCATAATCATCCTCGTTTTAATAGTTGTTTTGGGTTAATGTGCCCTGAGCGGCATCGATTTCGTTCTGCGGGATGGGCAGATACTTCTTGCTCTCGGTCCAACTGTTGGTGCGATAGCCATAGCTGTCGGGAACGAGCACTGAAGCAGCCTTTCCTGTGCGCACGAGGTCCCAGTAGCGTTTTCCCTCGCCTACGAACTCAAAGGCGCGCTCTTGAAGGATATTATCGATGGTAGCCGTGAGGTTGTCTTTGAGGCCAGCACGGTGGTGCACACGGTTCAGGTAGTCGGCAGCCTTGGCGGCGTCGCCATTGGTGCTAAGAAGCAGTTCGGCGGCATTGAGGAGCGTCTCTGAGAAGCGGTAGATGCGCAGGTTGTTGTTCCAGTTGAGGTCACCATCGGCAATCTGGTCCTTGTTGTCGCCGGTGTGGGCCACATATTTCTCAAGGAAGAGGCCTGTGTCCTGATAGCGCGGCTTGTAGCTGCCCACGGCAGCGGCGTTCCAGCAAGTGGCGTCGCGGCGGGTGTCGCCGTCGGCATACATGTCGTAGGTCTCCTGACGTACGGGAGCGAATCCCCATCCGTTGTCATGACCATCGGTGCCATCGGCCCATCCATTAGGACTGATGAGGCGTGGCAGCACGGTGCCACCGGCATTGAGCGGACTGCTCCATGAGCGGTAGGCGCCATCGTCCTTGTAGTTGATCTCCCAAATCGACTCGACACTCCACTCGCCACTCTCCTTGAAAATGCCTGTGTAGTCGTCGACCAGTGCGTAGTTGCCACTGTTGATGATCTCCTCCATATATTGCAGGGCCTTGGGATAGCGGCTCTGGTCTTTCTGGTACATCACGATCTCGGCATAGAGCATATAGGCCATGGCCTTGGTCACGCGGCCGTAGTTCTCAGACGAGGCCTTCATGGGCAGTGCGTTGAGCGCGATGGCTGCCTCGAGGTCGGTGATGATGTTCTCGTATACCTGGTCGGCCTTAATCTGGTCGGTGAGATAAGGCGACTCGAGGTTGACCTCATAATATGGGATATTGCCCCAGAACTTCCACAACCAATTGTAGTAGAACACGCGGAGCACGCGGGCCTGTGCCTCGTAAGAAGCGGCCGACTCAGGTGAAATGTTATCTCCAGCCCATCCGATGTAGGTGAGCACATCGTTGGAGCGTTTCACGCCACTGTAGCCAACACTCCACAGCCATGACATGCAGTTGGTGGGGATGGCCTCGTAGTTCATCATGAAGTGCCAGAACTGGTTATCGGTCTTGTCGGCACCGCCCACCCAAATCTGGTCGGCCATGATATCGCTCATGATGTTGACGGGATTGTACTGTCCTCCCCAATCGGGCCACTCGAGTGGGTCGTAGGCGGCGACGAGCGCCTCCTGCACATGCTCATCGTTGGTGAAATAAGTATTGATGAAGTCCTGCGTGGGCGACTCAACCTCGAGGAAGCTGTCCTTACAACCAGTGGTGAGTGTGGCGACAGCGAGCAGGGCTATAGGAAAATATTTTATCTGTTTCATAATTGTAGTCCTTAAAAATTAGAATGCGAGATTGACGCCTACAGTCCATGTGCGTGCCTGTGGGTAAACACCATAGTCTACGCCAAGCGAAGTGGCGGAAGAGGAGATCTCGGGGTCGAATCCGTGATACTTGGTGAAGGTGAGCAGATTCTCGGCTGCCACATAGAACCGGAGTGAGGAGACGAAGAACTTCTTCGTGATGAACTGTGGGAGGGTGTATCCCAGCTGGATGTTCTTCAGTCGCATGTAGCTGCCGTCGTATACATAGAGGTCGCTCGACTGCCAGTTCTGGCTGTCGCCGAGTGCGAAGCGTGGTATCTTGTTGCTGGTTCCCTCGCCGGTCCAACGGTCAAGCATCCACGATGGAAGGTTGACGGTGGAGATGTCGGTTCGGCGTGTGGCGTCGAAGACATCGTTTCCGATGGTACCCTGGAGCATCATGCTGAAGTCGAAGCCCTTCCAGCTGGCATTGAGGTTGAGACCGAACGACCAGTCGGGCATACCATTACCGATATCGGTACGGTCATCGTCGGTAATCTTACCATCGCCATTGATATCGACGAACCTGACATCACCTGCCACGGCATTGGGCTGGATGAGTCCGCCCTGTGCGTTGACATAGGCATTGATCTCTTCCTGGTTCTGGAATACTCCAGCCGTCTTGTATCCATAGAAATAGGGGAATGGTTTACCATTCTGTGCCCTTGTGATGGTTCCGGCACCCTGGAAGGAGTCGTAGTTGGCCCAACCCGTATCGTTACCATACTCGATGAGTTCGTTCTTGAGATAAGTGAGGTTGCCTGCCAAGCGGAAGTTGAAGTCGCCGGCATGGAACTTGTACACGGCCTCCATCTCCACACCCGAGTTCTCCATCTTACCCACGTTTCCGATAGGTTTCGCCTCACCCACGTAGGATGGGATGTTCATCTCCATCAGCATACCGTTGGTGGTCTTCTTGTAGTAGTCGATGGTGAAGGTAAGGGCATTGCGGAAGAATCCGAAGTCGAGACCGAAGTCGAGCTGCTCGCTCTCCTCCCATTTCAGGTCGGGGTTGGGCAGTCCGCTGGCCTTCACGCCCGGTGTGTTGGTGGTGCTGCCGAAGATATAGTTGTTGCCTTTGGAGGTCATCACGGTGTATCGGAAGTTACCGATGTTCTCGTTACCATTCTTACCCCATGAGAGACGTGCCTTGAGGTTGTTGAACCACTGTGGGCGGTTTTTCATGAAAGGCTCGTTGGTGACGTTCCATCCTACGGAGAACGAGGGGAAGGTGGCGTAGTGGTTGTTGGCACCGAAGCGGCTCGAACCATCACGGCGCACCGTGGCCTGCAGCATGTATCGCTCGTCGTAGTTGTAGCTTAGACGTGCGAAGAGCGATGAGATGGTGGAATAGGGATTCTTTCCGCCATAGATACTGATATTGGTGGTATAACCATCTAATACATCCACATTCTGCTCCTTGCCTTTCTCATCGACATAGATGAGCTCATGGGTGTCGATGGTGACCGGTGTGCCCACGCCATAGGTGTAGTCAATGTAGGGTTTCGACCCGTTGGGATCCATCATGTTGGCAGCCGAGCCACCGAGATAGTATCCACGGCTCTGCTTGGCACTCTGTCCGAGGATGATAGAGAAGGCATGCTTGCCGATTTCCTTGTCGTAGCTGAATTTCTTGGTGTAACCGTCATTGCCCCAGAACGAGAGGTCGGCGCCGTAGGAGGTGCGGAAGCGCAGGTTGTCCCAAATCTGGAGTTCGGCCGAGAAGTTGGAGACGAACTTGTGGCTCCATCCCTTCGAAGGAGGCAACGAAAGCGATGCGATGGGGTTCACCATCTCATTGTAGTCGGTGCCAGGCACCATGTAGAGTTTGCCATTGGCATCGTAGATAGGCGTATAGTCGATATTGTCCTTATAGCGCTCGCGCTGTGCGGCTGGGTCGGGCTCAAGGACTGTGAGGATTGGCGAAAGGGCCAGCGCCGAACCCAGGGGCGAGCCCCACTGCGAGTTGACGTCGATGCCAGTGCTCTTGATGCGGGCATACGAGACATTGGCCGTGAGCTTGAGCTTGTTGAGGAAGTTACGCTCCTTGGAGTCGTCGAAGATTGTGGCGCCGAAGTTGCCACGGAGAGTGAGGCGCTCATAGTTGGAGCGGCCATAGTTACCACCGACGATACCATCCTGTGTGTAGTATCCGCCACTGAGCAGGTAGTTGAGGCGTTCACTGGCACCACTGATGCTCACTTGGTGGCTCATGACGGGGGCATTGTCGTTGAACACCTCCGACTGCCAGTCGGTACCCTTTCCGTAGGAGTAGGGGTCATTATAAAGAGGTGACATACCGGCATTCAAGCGACCCTCGTTCATCATCACAGCATACTCGCTGGCATTGAGCACGTCGCGTTTCTTCCAAGCACTCTGCCATCCGTAGGAGAAATCGTAGTTGACACGAGTCTTGCCCATCTGTCCGGTCTTGGTGGTGACGAGGATGACACCATTGGCGGCTCGGGCACCATAGACGGCACCCGAGGCGGCATCCTTGAGCACCTCGATCGAGGCGATGTCGTTGGGGTTGAGGTAGTCGAGACCGCCCTCAATAGGCATTCCGTCGACGATATAGAGGGGTTCACTGTTGTTAATAGTACCCACACCACGCACGCGGACGCGAGCTGCAGCGCCCGGCTGTCCTGAAGACGAGGTGACGGTAACACCCGAAGCGAGACCCTTGAGCGCATTGTCCATACGCACAGGAGCCGTTCCCTCAAGGTCATCAGCGGTCACCTTGGCGATGGAAGCCGTGACCACACTTTTCTTCTGCACACCATAACCGATGACCACCACCTCGTCGAGCATCTCCTGGTCGGTTTTCAGTGTGATGCGCATTCCGTCGGCGGCCACCACTTCCTGTGAGGCATATCCGATGTAGGAAACAACCAAAGTGGCGCCCTCGTCCACAGAAACGGAGAAGTTTCCGTCGATGTCGGTGACACCACCATTCGAAGTGCCCTTTTGGATCACAGAGGCGCCGATGACGGGCTCATTCTGGTCGTCGACGACCTGTCCCGTATAGACCCGTTTCTGTGCCAGGGCCGTTGCCGATATCATAATGAATGACATCAGCAAGAATAAGAACTTGTTTAATTTCATATGTTATTGATTAAGTTAAGTTATTTTCGGTTTGAGGTAGTATAGGATAACAGAATCTGATGCAAAGATATTAAAAAAGAAAGCTATTGATTTAGCTGATAGGGTAAAAAGTGGACAAACGCATAGGAGCACCTTTTATAAAAAGCTGATTTAATGATAATTACAAGTTTTTGACTTTTTAAAAAAGTGGATAAAATATAGAGGTGTAAAAGCGACAATTAATCAAAATTTTTCACAAAACCAGCAAAAATGACTATGGTTGGAGCTATGGGAATAAAGGGGAAAAGGGTGATAGGAATAGAAGCTATAGATGCTATAGATACTATAGAAGCTATAGAAACTATAGATACTATAGAAACTATAGCCGCCAAAGTAGCAAAAAGGGCTTTGGCGGCTATAGCATCTTCAAATAGGATGAATGATAGTGTGGCTGAATGATTAGAACGTACGGAAATCTACGTTTTGGATGGTCACATCACATTCCTCACTGATGTCAGTGGCCTTGCCGGTATAGAATATTTTGGAGTCCTTGACAACGATGTCGTGCACCATACCTTTGGCCCCGTTTGCCTTGATGCCCGTCTTGGTTCCGCGGCAGACCACATTGGAGATATGGATATCGGAGAAATCGGGTAGGAACAGGTTCTCCTTCGGTTGCTGCTGATCAGAGGGGGCGGCTCCCACATGGTTGTCGAAATATGTAGTCTCAAACACCACGGCCTCGTCTTTGATGTCGTTCATGTAGATATCCGAGATGTAGATGTTCTGCGTCTTTCCACCCCTTCCCACCGAGCTCTTGAAACGCAGTCCGGTATCGGTGCCACTGAAGGTATTGCTGCGCACCACAATGTTTTTCATCCCGCCAGAGCAGTCGGAACCAATGACAAATCCTCCATGTGCGTGATAAACGGTATTGTCCTGGATGAGGATATCCTCACAAGGTCCGTAGTCGAAAGCGGTCTGCCCCACCCCACCTTTCATACAGATGCCATCATCGCCCGCATCCACGACATTATTGACGATGAGCACGCGCCGGCACTGTCCGATATCGATGGCATCGCCATTCTGTGCATTCCACGGGCACCTGACGGTGACCCCATCGATGATAACATTGTTGCACCGTTGGGGCACGCACATTCTCGCACTCTGTGAGCCGCACCATGTGCATACGCAGTTTGATTTCCTCCTCGGCACTCTCGGTAAGGTTGGCAAACTTTTTCAGGTTGAAAGGATACCAGAGGTCGCCCTTCTCACTAATGGTGCCTCCCATGGCACGGAATTGGTTCCACTCCGTATCGCTCACCTTTCCCCGTTTCACAGGTCTCCACCATTTGCCGTTTCCGTCGATGGTTCCCTCGCCGGTGATACTGATGTTCTTGGCCTTCGAGGCATTGATGAAGGGCATTGCCCTCGCCTCTCTCTTTCCTGTGGTCTTGTTCACCCTCATATGCTTGTTCTTGTCGGGCGTGGCCATGATGATGGCGTTGCGCTCAAGATGCAGGTCGATGTTGTCGCGCAGGGTGATAGGTCCGGTGAGATAGATACCGGCAGGCACGATGAGATGGCCGCCACCTTGTTTGCGAAGATGGCTGATGGCCTTGGCGAAGGCTTCGGTATTGTCGGTAACCCCATCGGGACAAGCGCCAAAATCAGCGATGCTGACAGTGAGCGAGGGAATGACTGGAGCCATAGGCATCTGGAGCTTGATTGGCAGGTTTTGATAATAACTGCTGTAGTCAACAGCAGCGCCCATTGTCACTATCAACAGACAGAGGGTAAGCGTATAGTAGCGTTTCATATTGATTATAGAATATGATTTGTTTTAATATGGGTCAAAATTAGGAAAAAAAGATGATTGCAACAAATATTGAGAGTGATTTTTGTGGGGGCGGAGGAATCGGAGAACTCGGAATAATCGGAGAACTCGGAATAATCTGAATAATCGGAGGACTCAGAATAATCGGAATACTCGGAATCTTCTTGTGGGGGTGAGGTGAAAACGAGGGGGTATCGGACAGATTATTGCGGACGCTCCACCACTATGTCCGAAATAGCGGCAGCTGTCCGAACGATAAATGAAGAAAAAAGAGAAAAAATAATGTGATTCGTCAATAACCGACTAATTTTGCCTTTGTAAAAACGAACAACCGATGGGTTGAGCCATCTCGCCCGTCAAGAAAGAAAAAAAAGTCAAATAAAAAAAATACAACAATGAAAAAGAATGTGATAACCCTTTTACTCGCAGTGATGGCTTGCCTGTCGATGCAAGCCCAAGTGATGAAAACAGCCGACTTGGAGAAATATGCCAAGCAGCGCTATGGTGAGAAATGGCTCGACGCCGCTTTTAGCCTTGGACGTTCGATACAACTCGACAAGAACGAATCAATCACCTTTCAGGAGGTGATCAGCGCCCCAGGCAAGACCAAGCAGCAGCTCTACGTCACCCTGAACTACTGGGCCACCGCCACTTTCAAAGACAAACAAGCTATTACCCTCAACGACAAAGAAGCCGGCTGCATCATCGTCTCGTCGACCCTTTCGAACATCGTGCAGCACACCGGCACGCTGAACTCCTACTCAGTAAGCATCACCCCCGTGATCCGCATCGACATCAAGGACGAGCGGGTGCGTGTGACCTACACCGTACAGAACTACGACATCCTGGCCGACATCAGTGGTGGATGGCTGTCGCCCATCAAATCCGACGACCGCACCTATGGAGACTCGAGTCGGAAGAAGGACGACAAGACCAACAGCAACCTCTACGATGACCAGTGGGAGATAGCCCGCCACTATCCCTTCGTGCAAAGCGACCCCCAGAAGCGCACCTGCGCCAAAGCCCTTGTGATGACGTACGCCTACTCCAACGCAGTATTGGACAAGATAGAGGAAGCCGTTAAGCATGGTATCGTGGGCAACGAAGACGACGACTGGTGATTGAAAGAAGTTCAGAAGTGCAGGAGTTCAGGAGTTCAGACTTTACTATAGCCAACACCATTGAATCCAACGAGGTGAGAACAGGGCTATATTGTATGAACTTCTGGACTCCTGAAATCCATGAAGTAGAGTGAATTCGAAACATTAACAACCGAAATTGATGAAAACATTATTCCATTATATATCCGAATACATGGGCATACTGGTGCTCATGGTTGCCATTCTTTCCCTGATTTTCCCTGGGTTCGCCGGCCAGATTCCTCCCAAGACCATCAACTACCTCTTGGGCATCGTGATGTTCGGCATGGGCCTTACGATGAACCTGCACGACTTCAAAGTGGTTTTCACCCGTCCACGAGACGTGACTGTAGGCTTCTTCGCCCAGTTCATCATCATGCCCACCCTTGCCCTTCTGCTATCGTGGCTTTTCTCGCTCGACAAAGCCCTGATGGTGGGCGTGGTGCTCGTGGGATGCTGCCCGGGCGGGACAGCCTCGAACGTCATTACCTATCTGTCGAAGGGCGACCTTGCCCTCTCGGTAGGCATCACCAGCCTCACCACCCTTTTCGCTCCCATCGTCACCCCCCTGCTTGTATGGCTGCTGGCAGGCCAAAAGGTAGAGGTCGACGTGATGAGCATGTTCATGAGCATCCTGACGGTGATCATCATCCCCATTGTTTTAGGATTTGTCATCAAGCGTTTCTTCCCCCGTTTCTCCCAGCGTGCCGTAGATTACCTGCCTGGAATCTCCACACTTGCCATCGCCACAATCGTGGCCATTGTGGTCTCGGCAAACGCCGACAAGCTGATGCATGGCAGTCTGGCCATCGTGGCCGTGGTGGTGCTCCATAATCTGCTCGGCTTGGCCATAGGCTATAGCCTGGCCCTTATGATGGGTCTGCCCTGGTCGAAGCGGAAGGCCATCTCGATAGAGGTGGGCATGCAGAACTCCGGTTTGGCCAGCAGTCTGGCAGCGCTTCATTTTGCCGCCTATCCGATGGCCACCATCCCTGGTGCCCTCTTCAGCGTGTGGCACAACATCTCGGGTGCCATTGTGGCGAAGATATACAGTCGCCTGGGCAAAGGGGAACAGAATTTGAGTTCCGAAGTGTCAAAAAGTCAATAAAAGTGTGTGCTTTTACAACTTTTTGTATTAATTTTGCATCGGCAAAAATCAAATCACACTATCCTGGTGGGCGATGAACATTATTCATCGCCCACCAGTTGGAACCAAAAAATCAGCATCAATGAAAGCTATCGGTTTTGACAACGACAAATATGTGAAAATTCAGTCGGAGCATATCAGGGAAAGGATTTCCCAGTTTGGTGGAAAACTCTACATGGAGATGGGTGGCAAGCTTTTCGACGACAACCACGCCTCCCGCGTGTTACCCGGATTCAAGCCCGACAGCAAGTTGTCGATGCTCCAACAACTCAGCGACAGCATTGAGATCGTGATCGTGATCAGCGCCGAGGACATCGAGTCGAACAAGATCCGCGCCGACCTTGGAATCACCTACGATGAGGATGCCCTTCGCCTTCGCAACGAGTTTCTCAACCGCGGTTTCAAGGTGGGTTCGATGGTCATCACCCACTACACAGGCCAGCGTGCCGCCGACAATTTCAAGATGAGACTGGAACGGATGGGCATCAAGACCTTCATCCACTACCTGATAGAGGGCTATCCCCACAATGTGGAATTGATAGCCTCTGACGAGGGATTCGGCAAGAACCAGTTTGTGGAAACCGAGCGCCCCTTGGTGGTGGTAACCGCCCCTGGTCCCGGAAGCGGCAAGATGGCCGTATGCCTGAGCCAGTTGTATGGCGAGAACAAGCGTGGTGTGAGGGCCGGCTACGCCAAGTTTGAGACCTTCCCCGTTTGGAGCCTGCCACTAAAGCACCCTGTGAACATCGCCTACGAGGCAGCCACTGCCGACCTGAACGATGTAAACATGATCGACCCGTTCCATCTCGAAGCCTACGGCGAGGTGGCAGTGAACTACAACCGCGACATTGAGATTTTCCCCGTGCTGAATGCTCTCTTTGAAGGCATTTATGGCACCAACCCCTACAAATCGCCTACCGACATGGGTGTGAACATGGTGGGTTTCTGCATCTGTGACGACGAGGTATGCCGCAAGGCCTCCGAGGCCGAGATTATCCGCCGCTACTACACCGCCACGAACAAGTTGGCCGATGGTGCCTGCAACGACAAGGAGGTGAAGAAGATACAGATGCTCTTCAACCAGATGAAGATCACCACCGCCAACCGCCGATGCACGGTGGCCGCCAATGAGCGCAAGGCCAGCAGTGGGCACACCTCTGCCGCCATCGAACTGACCGACGGCACCATCATCACGTCGCAGTCGGGTTCGCTGCTTGGCTGTTGTGCCGCTCTGCTGCTCAATGTCACCAAATATCTTGCCGGCATCGACCATGAGGTGAAACTTATCCCCCAAAGCATGATAGAGCCTATCCAGAAGACCAAAATAGAGTATCTTGGAGGCCGTAACCCCCGTCTGCACACCGACGAGGTGCTCGTGGCGCTCTCGGTGCTCTCGCCACACGATGAGAACTGCC
>ONSV01000052.1:0-3598 GCA_900320585.1 uncultured Prevotellaceae bacterium
GCACCAGGTTGGCTCTCTCCTTCTCGATGTCGTCGATGTCTTCCACCTTGATGGTCCACAGGTCGATGTCGTCGCCGATGCTCTGCATGGCATCGCCATCGGCATTGGTCTCAATGCGGGTGAAAAGGGTGGGATGGTTCTTCACGGCGGTCTCGATAGCCTGGCAGAGCTTGTCGGCATCCACGCGCTTGTCGAGGGTGTAGATGTAGGGAAGGTTATAGAAAATCTCACCTATATGGCTTGCACATTCCACATAGATGCCGTATTGTGATTGTGATAATGGGGTTGCTTGTTTCATGGCAATTGTTTGTTCTTGTTTTTTTGAAATAATCTGATTGCTCTTCAATTTGTTGTTCAATTGTTGTTGTTGGTCTTTTTTTTAGTAAACCTGCGCTGAGAGCCCAAGATGGAGTGTGACGGGGGTGTCACCGTTTCGGTTGTCCTGGCCGGCTTGCATGCCGGTGCTCATCATGGGCTTGGAGGCCCCAGGGGCTTGGCAGGTGGTTGTGATGTTACTCAAACTCGAAAATGCTGATAAACCCTGTGAGTTTGAAGACGCTCTGGATGTCTTCGTTCACGTTCTTCAACACCACGCGGCTGCCACCGGCTTTGGCACCCTTCAGGATGCTGATGAGGATGCGCAGACCGCTCGACGCGATATACTCAAGGTCGGTGCAGTCGATGATCACGTCCTTTCCGTTGGTGTTGTAGAGTGGTTGCAGTGCCTCTTCTGCGGCTGCAGCGGCAGCGGTGTCCATTTCTCCGGCTAAAGTTACAAAATACTTGTCTGCTTGTTGTTCAATCTTTGTTTTCATTGTTCTTTCTTTTTTTATGTTTTTTGATTATTGAATTTTTAATTTCGCATTCGTTCTACTTTTTGTTGTTCAGGAGTTGCAGAAGTTCAGACAATAGTCCGAATTTACCTCATCATGTTCAACAGTGGTTGGAGTAATGTCTGAACTCCTGAACTTCTGTAACTTCTGGACTCCTCTCAACTTGCTAAAGTTGAGTTATTGAATATTCTTGTATTCTTTGCGCAGTGTAAGCACGTTCTTTCCCTGGCTGCGCTCGTAGTTGATGGAGTCCATCAGCTTCCTTACCAGCAGGATGCCCAGTCCGCCTATCGGACGGTCTTCGGCAGAGAGCGTGGTGTCGGCCGCCGACACTTCCGTGGGATTGAAGGCACCGCCCGAGTCGGTGATGACGAACTTGATACTGTGCCCGTTCGAGGTCAGTCTTATGCTGATGTCTCCGGTGGTGCCTGTGGGGTAGGCATATTGCATCACGTTCACAACGGCCTCTTCCACTGCCAAGCGCAACTTGTTCGACAATGGGCGCTCTACGCCCAGACGCTGCAACGATTGCTTCACGAAGGTGTTCAGTTGCTCTACCTGTTGCACGTTGTTCTGCAGAACCAGCTCCTCGTCGAGTATCTCGTGCTCTTCCACGGGGGTGTAGCTCACGGCCAGGAGCGTCAGGTCGTCGCTCTGCTCGGTGCCCGCCGAGAACTGGTTCATCTGGTCTACTATGCCGTCCACCAGTTGTTTGGGGTCGGTGGCGTTGCTGTTGGCCAGCACCTCCATGGTGCGCTCCTTGCCGAATTGCTCATTCTTCGCGTTGCGGCCCTCGGTGAGTCCATCGGTATAGAGGAAGAGGGTCGACCCTTTTTCCATCATGATCTCCTGCTCCTCGTACTTGAAGTCGCTGAAGAGGGCCACGGGCAGGTTGGGCTTCACGTCGAGCATCTGGCATGTGGTGGATACCTCCTCGGGCGAATCGCCGTTGCTTTGCCGCTTGATGAGGATGGGCTTCTCGTGTCCGGCGTTGCAGAAGCGCAGACGGCCTGTGGGCAGGTCGAGCACACCCACGAAGAGTGTCACGAAGATGTTCTCCTTGTTGTTGCGGCATCCCATCTCGTTGAGCTGGGTCATGATATGGGCAGGATTGTTCTCGCGTGAGGCAATCGTGCGGAATACCGACTGCATGATGGCCATGATGAGGGCCGAGGGCACGCCTTTGCCACTCACGTCGCCAATGCAGAAGAACAGTTTGTCGTCGCGGACGAAATCATTGTAGAGGTCGCCACCAACGGCTTTGGCCGGAATCAGGCGGCCCTCCACCTTCACATCCTTGGCAGTGCTGTCCAGCTTCTCGTCTTTTTCTGGCAGAAGGGTCTGCTGGATGGTGTGGGCGATGTGGAGCTCATTCTCCATCTTCTGCTCATTGATGGTCTTTTCCTTCAACTTCTCCTCATTGCGGGCAAACAGCCATACGATAAAGAGTAGTGCGCCGAAGCCCAGGAGCATGAGCAGCAACATGTGGATGCGCAGGGAGTTGAGAACGGCATACACCTCCTTGTCGTGGCAAACCACGGCAATCTGCCAGTGGGGCTTGTTCTTCATGAAGGCATAGAAAATGGTGCCCTTCTCACCGTCTTTCTCGAACGGTATCATGTCGCTGCGGCCGCTGCGGCTCTTCTTGCGGGCTACGGTGCTGTCGTTGATCAGACGCACGAAATAGTCGGAGGAGGCCTTGCTCACACGCTTCTCGTCGGGACGGGTGATCACCTTGCCGTCTTCGGTGAGCAGCAGGTTGAACGACGAGGGGTAGATGTGCTTGTGCTCTATCGTGTCGCTCATCCATTTCACGGAGAGGTCGATGCCGGCCACACCCACAAACTGCTGCGACTTGTCGCGTAGTGCGATGACATACGAGGTGATATACGACTTCGTGCCCACGTTGTCATAATAGGGGTCCACCCAGAACGGCCCTTCTGTATTCAAGGCATCTTGATAGAATGTGTATTGCGTATAGTCGTGGTCCTGGCCTCCTATCTGCCACACCTTCACGTCTCCATCCTCTTTTTGGGCGTAAGGCTCGAAAAGACGGCCTCGAGAGGGGTAATAGTCGGGGGCGAAGGCAATGAAACTGCCACTCACGTAGCGGTTCATCCTCACCACACGGCTCACGGCATCGAAGAGGGAGTCGGGGCGCGACAGGTTGCGGTAGATGTCCCAGATGTGGTTCATCAGGATATCCTCATTCGAGTTGAGTGTACTCTTGATGAGAATGGCCTTCATCGTCAACTCGCTTTCCGCACGCTTCTCCATCTCCTCTTCCAGTATCTCGTGTGTGCGAAAATACTGGATGGCAGAGATGGCCTCAATGAGCAGGGCGGCTGTGATGATGATAACCAGTCCTTTCCTTTTCCGGAGCGAATAGGCGAGTTTCTTAAGCATATTCTCAATTTGAGTATGGCAAGGTAAATCTACCTTACTTAATTAATAGCAAAGTTAGGGATTAAATAATTGATTGTTGCCTGCCTTTTAGTTGATTTTTTGGCACTTGTTTGATAAGGATACCATTTCCTTCGCCAAACAGCAGGGCAGGGGGCGTGTCAGTCGTCCACGCCGATGCACTTGAACGATTTGTTGAACTTGAGGTCCAGGCCGTTCGACAACTTGATTTCCCAACGATTGTGCTCCTTGTCGATTTTCGTCACATCGGTGTCGGGGAAGTTGGCCTTCACATACTCGGAAATCATGGGAGGGATGAGGGCGGCGGGAACGGGATATCCCTTGCAGTTCACTTTGGTCCA
>ONSV01000052.1:3616-23553 GCA_900320585.1 uncultured Prevotellaceae bacterium
TCCAGTTGCCTTTCTTGTCGAACTCTATCTCCATGTTGTTGTTGAGTCTCACATCATATCTCTTTCCTTTGAATTCTCTGTCGAGCACGGCGTAGCTGATGCTGGCCTCAGGAAAATGCTCCTGGATGAAGAGCTTGGCATTTGCGGGAAGTTGATTGACAGGGACGATACGGTCATCGGCGAGACAAACCGAGGAAACCATCATGCACATCAGTGCTACCATAAAAAATCTCATCGTTTTCATTGTTGTATTTTTTTTGTTGTTAATTATTTTTTTAATGATATCACAAAGATAATACTAATTCCTACACGTTATTCAATTTGCATGAAAAAAAAGATGAGGTCTATCAGACCCCAATCGATATTTCGGACAATTTGGCTGTTTCACCCCTTTTCTTGTCCGATTCGGCATCAATTTTATCTATCTGTACGGTTGTGCAGGGCCTTGCTTTATGCATGCCCCCCCACGACATATTTGTACACACCAAAGGGCCTGCTGCAATGGTAGGTATATGGTTTTTTCTTCTTTTTTCTCAGGCCCTTGGGCCTTTTTCCCGAGCGCCAGCGTTTCATGTTCTTTTTTCCCAAGCGAAGCGTTTTTTTATTTTTTCAAGTTGCAAATGGTAGGGCCTTGCTTTATGCATGTCCCCCTTCGACATTTTTGTACACGCCAAAGGGCCTGTTGCATTACGGACATGCATAAAGCAATGGTGGTGTCATTAGTATCCAAAATCAGACTTCTCATCACATTCCGTAGTTAAATATTTATGTTCATTAATGTTCAAGCATAAAAATCAGACTTCTCATCACATTCCGTAGTTAAATATTTATGTTCATTAATGTTCAAGCATAAAAAATCAGACTTCTCAGCACATTCCGTAGTTAAATATTTATGTTCATTAATGTTCAAGCATAAGAAATCAGACTTCTCAGCACATTCCGTAGTTTGTTTTTCTTGGTGTTTACCCCTAAAATTCGCTCATTATCCCTTTTTTTTGCGATTATTGAGAAAAAATGCCCCAAAAGTTTGGCGGTTTAAGATAAAACCACTACTTTTGCATCGCATTTCGGGAATGACCCCGAAAACACCAAGATGCGCTTGTAGCTCAGTTGGTAGAGCACCTGACTCTTAATCAGGGTGTCCAGGGTTCGAGCCCCTGCAGGCGTACAGCTGAAAATCAAGGAGTTAGCACAATGCTAACTCCTTGATTCGTTTTAGGGAGGTTATGTTACGAATTGTGAATCAAGGTGTGAATCAAGGTGACAGGTTTTTGATTCCTGAAATCAAAAACCTGTCACCTTGATTCATATTGTGGAATAATTGATGTTATTAGAGCCTGATGCCAGCACATAGCGAAATGTATTGGCTGGTGATGCCCGAGAAGCTGGCGTGCGTCCACTTGTATTCTGCCGTGAGGCGGAGCACGTGGCTGCTCAGCATGATGTCGACTCCTGCGCCCAAATAGAAGCCCACCTCGGTATGCATGTCGTCAGTGCCCTTGCCTACATGGTAGCCCAGCAGGTTCTTCGTCTTCGTCGAGACAGCCTGCTCGGCTGCCAGTCCTCCTCGTACCACCGGCGACAACTTGTTCTGGGGCATGAAACTATAGGCGGCACCTAATTGAAACTCCGCGCATCTCCTTAGACATGTTCCAGTAAGACAGGAGCGCCAGGGCCTGCAGCGACCAGTGCTTGTTGGAGCGCGGAAACAGCAAGTCGGCACCGACGCCGATTTGTGGCACAAAGGCCGTCATGCGCTGGTTGTTTTCCTTGTCGTAGGCATACGAGTTGGGTTCCAGGCTGTTGATGCCCACGCCCACGGCCGCTTGGAAGCGCAGCTTCACCTGCACGCTGCGCGACTTCTTGCTGTCGTAGCGGAACTGCACGCAGTCGCCGGCCGACGTACAGTACTCCATGTCGTAGTCGCGCGTCACCTTGGTCAGGTTCTCTGCCGTGATTTCGCCGCGCCACAGCTCGCTCTGGGCCTTGCTGCTCTTGGCGAATATCTGGCTGGCCTCACGCAGCGCCTCACGCTTGGCGCGGTCGGCCTCCTTGGGCGAGGCCTTGAGCAGGCCATCGTTTTTCACCGTTCCCACGCGGCCGTCCTCACCGATGAAATAGTAGTAGTCGGTGTCGTTCTCTTTGTGATGGAACAGGCTTACGCCTCCCTGCAGCAGGTATTCGGCAAAGAATGTTTTCTGCAGCCCGTCCACAGGGAATGTCCGCGTCACGTAGTAGATGCCGTTGTCGGCAAAACGGTAGCCCTGGATGTCGGTAGGGGTGAAAGTGGTGTACTGCGTTTGCCCTTCAGCCATGAAGCTGCACTCGCGGGCATTCCGGGCATCCGACCGGTAGTCAATGGTGCCATGAATGGTGTCGCCGCTGTTGGTGATGATGTATCCTGGCTTGGGATTCACTTGGGCTTGGCACGTCAATGCCAAGAGAAACAAGGTGAGAATAGTGAGAGATTTTTTCATATCTTTCTAATTTTTATCAGTCTTCGTTAGTCATGGGCAAATATATAAAAAAAGAGCATACCTTCGCTTAAAATGTGTATGCATATTATACGCAAATAGGCCATTTTGTTTTTTTTTGTTTCGTTCACATTTGTTAAGAATTGCGTTGGTTGTCGATTCAATGCCTTGCAACTTTAGATTACAAGGTGGGGTAGTGGTGGAATCCTATGCCCAAAGTTGAAAGTAGTTAAAGAAGTTAAGTCATATGATTGGCGTGTCGTCTCCATTTGACCAAAACTGTCTCCTCCAAGCAATCTCTAACTTAGAGGTAGATTAGTGTTCGTTCCAATTCATGAGGAAAGGATTCGACCTGTACGGTTGTGTAGGGACTTGCTTTATGCATGTCCCCCTTCGACATTTTCGCACACGCCAAAGGGCCGGTCGCAACGGTAGGGATTTGG
The DNA here is from genome assembly GCA_900320585.1 of uncultured Prevotellaceae bacterium. GTDB lineage: Bacteria > Bacteroidota > Bacteroidia > Bacteroidales > Bacteroidaceae > Prevotella. The sequence continues at coordinate 6,534 of ONSV01000052.1, forward strand.
TTTTTCTTCTTTTTTCTCAGACCCTTGGGCCTTTTTTCCCGAGCGCCAGCGTTTCATGTTCTTTTTTCCCAAGCGAAGCGTTTTTTTACATGGAATCAAGGTGACAGGTTTTTGATTTCTGAAATCAAGAAATGCGAACCATCTTTCTTGCCAAGGAAGATGGTCATGTCATGCAAATTGAGCCCCAGGCCAATATGGTCGGAAACAAGGTAAACCATGCCCACGGCCAACCGTGTGCCCAATCCAAATTGCAACTTTTCACTGCGCAAGGCAGAATTATAATAGGCATCGTTCTTGGCTTTAGCGGTTCCCACGCCCAGTCCGAGGGATACTTTTCCAAGCCATTTCTGGTGGAAGAGATGGGCATAGACCACAGAGGGGCCTATAAAGTTGAGGCTGACTTTGCTACCATGAATATTGGTCCTGTTATGATAGAACGAAATCCCATAGCCAAATCCTCCCACTTTGATGCCAGCGTATTCCACGCCCAATTCCAATCCTATCTGCCCTTTGAAGTCACCGTCTGAGGTATATACTTTCGAGGTTATCCACGATGGTCCCATCTCGACGGAAAGTGACCCTATATCAGTCCTGTTTTTTACGGAGTTGTCCACGGTGTTGTTTCCGCCCTGTTCTTGCGCATGAAGGGCAATGGAGAAAACGCAGATGAATACATATAAGAGGGTTATGCCAAGTTTGTTCATGATAGCTTGTATTGATAATTGATTATTTTTCATAAGTCTTCGGTTTTATCGATATCATTGGCAAATTTATAAAAAAAGAGCATACCTTCGCTTAAAATGATTACGCATTTTTTACGCAAATAGGCTATTTTGTTCACATTCATATATATATCAAATTTCCCGTCCCCGTGATTCACGTCGGCATCGACCTCTCTTGGCGGTTCAATGCCACGTATCAGGGGGACGGGGAAATTGATACATCAACATCAGCAGTATGTTTTCGGGGGATTGTTTCTCATATGTATCAAATTCCCCGTCCCGTGATTCTCGTTTCGATGGGCAGCCGTCGGCGTCTGTGGCGACGCTGCCATTCCTCTTTTTAAGAACGTTTAACGCCCAGTGGTGCAGTCTTTTCTGACTTTTAGCGTTTATTATAGTAGAACATTACAGAACATATAATCCCATTCAATGAAAACAATGAAGATTTGGAGATTAGCCCTCGCGATGTTTGCAGCCTTCTCTCTCGCCTCTTGCAGCAGCGACGACCCAGACGGTAAGTGGGACCCGATGGCTTGGAAAGTAGAAGTGCCTGTACAGACAACTGACGGCGTATACAATGTTTCCGAAAAAGGGAGTGAGTTTACTTTCTCATGTCTGAACTATTCACAGCCTTGGATGGAAAATGCCATGTCGAATGGAGAATACTATTATCCTCCTCGCGAAGCAAATGACTATCATACAATCACAAATGATTGGTTCAAGGCTGAAATAACAGGGAACAAACTCATCGTTGTTTTTGAGGCCAATGAAACAATGGAAGAAAGAACGCTTCAACTGACAGTTACAGCAGGCGACATCTTCTACACGTTTAAGTTTAAACAGTTTGTAAACAGATAGCATGAATACCTTAAAGATTTGGAGAATCGCCCTCATGAGATATGAAATAATATTCGTGACAATTCGGCTGGTTAGTGTTCGTTCCAAATCATAAGGATTGTATTGGGTTTTTCTTCTTTTTTCTCAGGCCCTTGGGCCTTTTTTCCCGAGCGTCAGCGTTTCATGTTCTTTTTTCCCAAGCGAAGCGTTTTTTTATTTTTTCAAGTTGCAACGGTAGGGACTTGCTTTATGCATGTCCCTCCACGACATTTTTGCACACGCCAAAGGGCCTGTTGCATTACGGACATGCATGAAGCATGTCCCTACGACTTCTGAGAACCGTTGGGTTTTCGGACATGCATGAAGCATGTCCCTACGACTTCTGGGAACCGACACTGTATTTGCAACATAATCATACCATCGGCAAGTATTGTCAAAAGTTGAGCGAATGCGAAACTTCAACTCTATATATTAAGGTATTGGTTGCAAACCACTTGCGTATTTCCTGAAGTTTCCCCCTCTCAATGCCACTCCACACGCTTTTTTCATGTTTTTCATGCCCAAATTCCCTCTTTCCGGACAGCTTTTTGAGGGTTTTTCCGTCTTTGTCTTGTATTCGTCCGAGTGTCTGATGCTACTTGGCTGAAAAACGAAAATAAACTTGGAAAGACGGTTTCCTGGGGATAATTTTGCATTGGTTTTGAAAACGAACCCAAGGAAATATCCTCGAAAAAATATTAACAAACATAAATAACAAACAATTAAAAAAACAACAACATGAAAAAAGTATTTTTAGCAATCGCCATGGTGGCATGCTCCGCCACAAGTTTCGCACAGCACGAAGTAGGTTCAATCAACATCCAACCCAAGGTGGGATTCAACGCGACAACGTACGACAAGCTCGAGAATTATTTTGACAAAGAAACCAAGGCTGGTTTTGCAGCCGGTGTGGAAGCCGAATATTTCATGACCAATAAGTTCGCTCTCTCGGCAGGTGTCTTCTACTCACAGAAAGGTGTTAAGGTGAAGGGAAAGAACGAATACAACGATGTGAAGATGACCTGCGAGGTCGACTACATCGACGTGCCCATCCTGGCCAATTTCTATGTGTGGAGAGGCCTGGCTCTGAAGGTCGGTTTGCAGCCAGCATTCAAGGTCCGCGACAAGACAAAGATGGATTCGCCTAAGGCCGCATACGATCGTACTACTTTCGATCACGCCTATAAGTCGTTCGACCTGTGCTTGCCCATTGGCATCTCCTACGATTTCGGAAACCTTTCGGTGGAGCTCCGCTCTTCTCCAGGTCTGCTCAAGGCTGTCGACCATAAAGACTACACCAACGTCGTCGGACAGCTCATGGTAGGATACAAGTTCTCTGTGAAATAGTCTTTTTCTCCAATCATATTTCAATCCTGATTTTACATTTTCTAATTACAGGCACGCCAAACGGATGGCGTGCCTTTTTTGTGGGCTGAAAATTCCTGTTATCGAAGCATCTTTTACTTATTTGTGCACATTCTTGTTGCATAATCCGAAAAAAAAGGTAAATTTGCAGAAATTCAACTCAACTTCAGTAAAGAGGAGTTCAGGAGTTACAGAAGTTCTGGAGTTCAGACATCACCGATGCCAGCACCAGCACCCATTATGCCCATTGAGCCCATTATGCCCATTCGGCTATTGTCTAAACCTCTTAACTCCAGAACTACTAAAAGTTGAGCGGATGCGAAACTTCTATAACTAAATTAAAAATACAACATTTACAACTATGATGATGAATCGATTCTTCACTTACATCGCGGTTATGCTCCTGGCCCTGACCGTGGCTTCTCCGGCTTCGGCCATGACCAACGACGATGACTACGAGGCGCAGAATGTGGCCATCGCTTGGTATGCCAACCACTGTCAGAGTATCATAACCCGGTTTGAGGGCCTCAGGCACGATGCTGGCCAACTGCCACAGAAATACTGCGTCATTCCCAGTAGCGAGGCAGGTGCGGTGAAATACGCGCTGGTCGTCTCCACATGGGATGATAGCATGAAGGTGATGTACACCCCCCAGGGCAACGACGTCAAAGCGATGGTCTTCAGCGGTGTGGTGCCTGAGGATTCCTATTGGGAAAGCCTCCCAAGGCTGCTTACTCGTGCCACAAACAGTCGCGACATTACCCTCTCCAAGCGCCCGCTGCCGGTGAGGTATGTCGACAAAGAGCACAACAGCTTTTCTGCCGTGACCGACTACTCGGAGAAGATAGCCAACATCCGACGCTACAACCAGATGATGTTCAAGCCTCATGTCAATGAGGTGAGGTTCGTCAAGCAAGAACGCAAGGTGAACACGGGCGCGGATAACGACACGATACTAGATGAGATGGTATATGACTTCAAACTCGTCAAGCCTGCGGTGGTGGCCAAGATGTTCAGGGGATATGGCAACGAGGAGATGTGCCCATGGATCGTCACCAATGATTTCTTCACCGACCATCATGTGCTGCAGTTCAGCCGTTGGAAGGAGGGAGAGGTGAAGCAGAAGGCCAGCAGCTATGTTTGCCAGCTCATCAGTACGTATTACGGTGGCCGGCGTATCATCGACTCGCAGTGGCAGGCTTCGGTCGACGAGGCGGAGCGCTCGTTCTATCTCGTGCAGTTCGAGAACAAAGGCGGCGACGCCCTGGCGGCGCTCGTCTGCCTGGCCGAGGGCGAAGTCGTCTCGTCTTGGGAGTTTCATGGCGACACGAAGCCTCAAGAGTATAAGGAGGGCGAATCGATATGGTTCGTCGACGACGGTGGCAATTTTATGGAACATGTGCCCGAGTTGCAGTGCATCGTGGCCACCAACGAGGGACTCGAACTTTACATCCGTATGTTCGGAGGCGAGAGCGTGCAGTATTACATAGTCAGAGAGGTCGGTTCGGTGATGATGACCCTGCAGGTCGACTACTGGATCTACGTTTGGGAATACTGATCCACACAGGGCTTCGCCCAATGACAAAGGGTGTGTCAAAATGAAGTGAACCCCAGAAGTTTTTTGTCTAACTTCTGGGGCTCATTTTAAAATGTGCGCTATAGAATGCCCATCCACGCTGTAGGGACGCAGCATGCTGCGTCCGCCAGCGGTATGGCTGAGCAAAAAAGCCACATTTTTAGAGTGGGGCAGGCATCAGATGTTGGGCGTGTCCCATTTCTTCGTCTCGCTGCACGTCACGTTGGTGGTCTGGTTGCCGATCTTCAGCATGAAGTCGCCTTCCTCAAGCACCCATTTGCAGTCGGCACCCACAAAGGCGAGGCTCTTGGCAGGCAGACTGAAGGTGACGGTCTTCGTCTCGCCAGGCTGCAGCTCAATCTTGGTGAAGTCGCGCAGACGGCGGTTGTCGGGAACGACAGAGGCCACAAGGTCGCTGCTGTAGAGCAATACCGGCTCCTTGCCGGCCTTGCTGCCCGTGTTCTTCACGTCGATGCTCACGGTGAGCACGTCGTCGGCAGTGAAACGGGTCTTGTCCACACGCAGGTTGCTGTATTCGTAGGTGGTGTAGCTCATGCCATAGCCAAAGGGCCATTGCAGCGACACCTTGGCGTCGTAGTTGTAGGCTCCGGCCATCGTGCCCACCTCCTCGCTCACCTTGTAGTCGTAGGTGTTGAGCGAGTTGATCTCGCGCGGATAAGTGTATGGCATCTTGGCCGAGAAATTGGCATCACCGGCCAACAGGTTGGCCAGGGCGTCACCACCGTAGTTGCCGGGGATAAGGATGTCGACCACGGCCTTGGCCAGCGGCTCGATGTCGGCTATCAGGCGCGGACGGCCTTCGTTCAGCACGAGCACGATGGGCTTGCCGGTCTTGGCAAGCTCCTTCACCAGGTCGCGCTGGTTGGCCGAGAGCCAGAGGTCGGTGAGGTTGCCCGGGGTCTCGGTGTACGAGTTCTCGCCGATGCAGGCAATGATGATGTCGGCACCCGAGGCGGCAGCCACGGCCTTGCCTATCTGGGGCTCGTTCTCGTCGTAGTAGGCTCCGTCTTCCTTATAGGTCACCCCTTGCTCGAGGATGATGTTCTCCTTGCCGAACTTGTTGCAGAGGGCCTCGTAGATGGTGTTGTATTTAGCCGACAGGTCCTCGGCGTTCGAACCTTGCCAGGTGTAGCTCCATCCACCATGCAGACAGCGCATCTGGTTGGCATTGGGACCGGTGAGCAGAATCTTCTTGCCCTTGGCAAGGGGAAGGATGCCGCCCTCGTTCTTCAGCAGCACTTCCGACTCCTCGGCGGCCTGCAGCGCTTTGGCGGCAAACTCATCCGAACCGAATTTCTCATATCCCTTCCCTCCGGTGTTGGGCTTGTCGAAGAGGTTCAGGCGGTATTTCACGCGCAGGATGCGGCGCACGGCATCGTCGATGCGCGACATCGGCACCTTGCCTTCCTGCACAAGTTCTTTCAGCAGTACGCAGAACTCCACGCTGTAGGGGTCCATCGACATGTCGATACCGGCATTGATGGCGATGCGGATGGCGTCTTTCTTGTCCTTGACCACCTTCTCACGGCTGAAGAGGTTGTTGATGTCGGCCCAGTCGGTCACGAGCATGCCGTCCCATTGCAGGTCTTCTTTCAGCCATTGGGTGAGATACTCGTAGCTGGCATGCAGGGGCACGCCATTCACCGAGGCCGAGTTTACCATCATCGTCAGCGTGCCGGCAAGGGCGGCTGCCTTGAAAGGCTCGAAATATTTCTCGCGGAGCATCTGGGGCGAGAGGTAGGCAGGGGTGCGGTCCTTGCCCGTCCAGGGAGCGCCATAGGCGAAGTAGTGCTTGGTGCTGGTGCCCACGTTGTACGGACCAAGATGGTTGGGGTCGTCGCCCTGGTAGCCCTTGATCTCTGCCTCTACCATGCGGGCGTTCACGATGGCGTCCTCGCCGAAACTCTCCCATATACGGGCCCAGCGGGGGTCGCGGCCCAGGTCTACCACGGGGTTGTATACCCACGGACAGTTGGAGGCGCGGCTCTCATAGGCGGTGATTTCAGCGCCAGTGCGGGCCAGCTCGGTGTTGAACGTCGCGGCGATGTTGATGGGCTGGGGGAAGAGGGTGCCGCCCTGGGTATAGGTGACACCGTGGTTGTGGTCGAGTCCATAGATATCGGGGATGCCGAGATATTTCATCGATTTCTTCTGGATGAGTCCAATCCACTCCTGCCATTGGGCCACGCTGGGGGCACGGGTGCCGGGGGCATTCAGTATCGAACCCACCTTCCATTTCGAGATCAGGGTGTCGAGCATGGCCTCGTTGAGTTTCCACACGCGCTTGGTGTCGCCCTGGTAGATGTCAATGGGATAGTTGCCCAGTCGGTCGATAATCTGCTGGTCGGTCATCTTGAGCAGGGCCTCCGTCTCTTTCTCGGGTGTGCCATACTGTTGCATCACTTGGCGCACCTTGTCACGGTCCACCTTGGCATTCTCCATGGTCATTTTGCCCATCACGTCGAGGTTCAGCTCGAGCATCTGCCCGATCTTCTCGTCGAGAGTCATCTTCGAGAGGGTCTTCTCAATCTTTGCCTCTAACGCCGCATCGCGGGGAATGGCGGGCTTTCTCACTTGTGCCATCATACTCACGCTGGCACAAGCCACAAGCATTGTCAATAGTGTTCTTCTTGTCATTTTGCTGATTTTCATGAATGTTCGATTATTTCTTTTCTCCTGAGCCGCCACAGCAGCCAATCACTTTGCCGGGTTAGGCGCAGCAGCCAATAACTTTGCCGAGTTCGGCAAAGTTAATGCAAACTGAGCGCAATGCAAAACAAATCGAAGATTTTTTTGCTTTGCATTGCAGAAACCGCCTCTTCGCATCACCATGCGCTTCTCCCCAGCCTTTCCATCCGGAGCAATTCGGCTTTTCTCTCTATTCCTCCCGCATATCCCACAAGTGCCCCATTGGCCCCTATTACGCGATGGCAGGGGATGATGAGCGAGATGGGGTTGTGGCCCACAGCCCCGCCGACGGCCTGGGCCGACATCGACGGCAGTCCCCGCTCTTGGGCGATGATGCGGGCGATGTCGCCATAGGTCATGGTGTGCCCATAGGGTATCGTGAGCATCACCTCGCCCACACGCCTGCGGAACGCGCTCCCTCTTATCTGGAGTGGTGGAACGAACTGGGGCACCCGACCGCTGAAATAGATGTCGAGCCACTGCCGAGTAGCGTCGAATACAGGCAGGTCGTGGCGCTCCTCGTGCTCAGGGTCAAGAATCGATTCATAATACTTCTGTCCCTCGAACCACAGGCCAGTCAGCAAGGTGCCATTGCTGGCAAGGGTAATCCCCCCCAACCTGCTACGATAATGCGTGATATATTCCATGTCTTTATTCAGGAGTTACAGGAGTTCAGGAGTTCAGGAGTTCAGACATTACCATTGCCAGCGTCCATTATGCCTATTAAGCCCATTGAGCCCATCATGCCCATTATGCCCATTATGCCCATTATGCCCATCCTGCCATAGCCTGCCCCCCCTAGAAATCATTCTCTCACCAGAGTCCTCAAGGCCTGCACGCCTTGGTGGTTGATGTCGAGCCGCTCCACCTCGGCCAGATAGCGCAGGGCCTTGTCGGCCTCGCCCAGTCCGTAGTAGCCCAGGGCGAGCATGTATTTGCAGTGAATCTCGTTCTTCCGGTCGAGTGAGTCTTCCCAGATGAGCAGGTCGGGCAGCGACACGGCGAAATAGTCCATCACCTGCTTCTCAAAGATATGCTGCTTGCCGAAGTTCACGAGCTTGTAGAAGCGGCCGTTGGCCTCGTCGCGCCGGCCGAGCCGCAGCAGGGCCATGCCTTGGTAGAATATCTTGTCGGGCTTGGCGTCATTGTAGTACATGGCGGCGGCGGGCTCCTGTGGACCTTTGGTGGCTTCCTCCCAATAGGCACGGGCCTTTGCCTCGTCGCCCTTCATCTGGTAGGCACAGCCAAGGAAATAGTGGAAGTCGTTCTCCTGGGCGCCATAGAGCTTCCCTTCTCCCAGATGGTGTGGGTATTCCAGGCATTCCAGCAGCAGGCTGATGGCCTTGTCGAGTTGCTCGGTGGTGGGGGTGTCTTTGCTCAGGATAATGGCTTTGGCCAGTTCCACCCGGCAGGTCTGGTATTGGGCTGTCACCTTGCCCTCGCCACCTTCCCAGGGATGGAAGTGATGGGTGTCGAGCAGGCGCATCGCCTTCTCATGCTCGCCGGTCTGGTTGAGCAGGGTGATTTCCTCGAGCAGCAGGTCATCGCGCTGCTCTACAAGCGGTTGATGTTCTTGCAAGTGGGCCAGGCGCATGGCGTGAGGATATTGCATGCGGCGGTAGAGCTGGTCGAGCTCCATCAGTATGCGGGCGTCGGTGGTGTCGAGGGCAAAGGCGCGCTCCATATACTCCACGGCCTTTTCCTGCTCGTCGCACTTGTTGAACAGGGCGAGGGCCAGGTTCCGCCATACGGTGGGGAATTGGGCGTCGAGTTTGGCCGAGGCTTTCCAGTGGTCGATGGCCAGGTCGTATTGCCGCTTGTCGTAGTAGAGGCAGCCCAGGTAGTAGTGGGCCTTGGCTCCGTCGGGATTCACGATGGTGGCGTGCTGCAGCGCGAGGATGGCTTCCGGTCGGTTGGGGAAGCAATAGCTGCCGTCGGCTTGCTCGGCTTGCTCGAAGAGGGCATTGGCCTCCACGGGGTCGGTCAGGCGGCAGGCATAGCCCATATAGTAATAGGTCATCGCGCTGGTGGCCTTCTCGTCGATGGCGATGCGCCAGATGTCGGTGGCGGTGTCGGTCATGCCAGCCTGCAGGTAGTCGATGGCCAGTTCGTCGTAGTTGTCGTTGCTCTGCCGCAGCATCGCTTTCATTTCGGCGAGTTGTTGCCCGTCGCCGGTGAGCAGGTATTGCTCGTAGCGGCAGCCGTAGTTGAAGCGGTCGAAGCCCAGGCTCTCGTCGATGAAGGCGGCCCTCTCGTCGGCGGGAGCATGGAGCAGCCGCAGGATAGAGGCCTTCAGCGCGCGGGCCTTGTGGTTGTGCCAGTTGTTGTCCAGACAGCGGTCGATTTCGTCGAGGGCACCCTCGTAACGGCCCTGTGCCACGGAAATCTTTGCGGCCTCGAGGTAGCCCGCGTCGGCCCATGCCTTGTTCCAGGTAGCTTTCCAGAATCGTTCGTAGGCCTCGTCGGTCTTGCCTTGGTATTTCAGTGCGAGACCTAAGTTGTAGATGGGCTCGCCGTCGTAGGGGTTGGGGTTGCGCTTCATCGAGAGTCTCACGGCCTTGCGCAGGTGTTCCTCGGCCTCAGCAAACCGTCCCTTGCGGATGTACCACAGTCCCATGGCGTTCAGGCAGCGGATGTCGTTGGGGTCGCGGCGAAGGGCCTCCTCGTAGTAGTCGGTGGCCTTCCATGTGGCGTGGCGGTATTGCTCCAGGTGCAGACCGGTGAGGTAGAGCTGCTCGTTGGTCTTTACCTGCTCGGGCAGCAGGGCGGCCTCGGCACTGTCGGGGATGGGACGGATGTCGTCGGGCTCGGCGTGCCATTGCAGCACGCTGCGCGTGCCATAGGCGAAGGTCTTCTGGATGTCGAGGGTGAGTAGGCCGAACGGACACCCTTTTACGTCGATGGTCTCGCTGAACAGGACCACAGGACTGATGGTCACCTCTTGGTCGTAGTAGACGGTGCCATCGTCGTTGCTGAGCACCAAGCGCACCTTTTGCTCCGAGGTGGCGAAGACTTTCAGCACCACCTTTCCGTCATTGGCGGGCTCGATGTTCATCACGAGGTCTTTCGATGCTTGCTTCACCACGCCCAGTTCGCGGTAGGGCATGAAATACTGCGTGAAGCGCTTCTCCTCATAGGGCATGAGCCAGCTGAAGTCGGGCTGGTTCTCGGTATACACGCCAGCCATCAGTTCGATGTAGGGGCGGAAGCCCTGGCGGTCGAGGTGCCATCGCGAGGCCTCCTCGGGAGTGACATCGTCGGTGAGGTTGCGGTCCCAGGCGCGGCCGAAGTCGCCGTTGCCCCAGGTCCACTGCTTCTTTCCGGGCGAGAAGTGGTGCGAGGCCACATGCAGCATACCGCCTTTGGAGTCGTTCTCGTAGCCGCCCTCGAAGTTGTATTTCGAGTTGACGCCCATATACGAGGTGGGCACCTTGATGTTCTTGTAGTTGGAGATGTCCACTCCCGCCGAATAGTCCATCTTGTAGTAGGTACCAGTGGCGATGGGGAACGACGAGACGGCCCGCTTGCCATGGTCGAAAACGGCATTGATGTCGGGCGGGAACACGCTCTGGTAGTAGTCGTTCACCTCTACGGCGGGGTTGGCCCACCAGAGGAAGGTCTGGGGCACGTCGGTGCGGTTGTAGAGCACGCCCTTGATCTCGAGGTAGGCGCAGCCGGGGCGCAGGGTGAAGCCGGCCATGCCTTTCTGGTGGAACATCTTCTCCATCTCGTTCACCCATACGGTCACCGAACCATCGGCATTGTCGTCGATGGTGGTGTCGACGGGCATGAAGGTCGACGGACGGTGGTGCTGGGGCCAGTTGAACTCGATGCCACCGCTGATCCACGGACCGGTGAGACCCACCAAGGCGGGCTTGATGACATGATTGTAGTACACGAAATGGCGCTCCTTGATCTTGTCGTAGGCCATCTGCACCCTACCGCCCAACTCGGGCAGTATCATCACCTTGATGTATTCGTTCTCGAGCCAGATGGCCAGGTATTCCTTGTCTTCCTTCGTGTCGCTGATCGACTCTATCACGGGGTAGGGATACACCACGCCCGAGGAGCCTTGGTATACGCGCTTCTCCAGAAAAATGGGGTTTTTCTCTGCCTTCCCAATGGCATAGGTTGGTATGCTCACCAACTCTCTCCAAGCTTTTACCATGTTTTGATTTGAGATTTGAGATTTATCATTCTTTTTAAGTTTCGCATTTGCTCAACTTCTTGTAGTTCAGGAGTTGCAGGAGTTCAGACAATAGCCCGAATTCACATCGACATGCTCAATGGTCGTTTGCTGTAGTAATGTCTGAACTCCTGAACTTCTGTAACTTCTGAACTCCTCTCAACTTGCGAAAGTTGAGTCATTCTTTTTATGGGTCGCTACGCTCAAAATCTTTCAAAATCTTTGGAAAAATCTTGCAATACCTTTACATACATGATACTGTTAAGATTTTTAAAGATTTTCATTCAGATTATTCTTCGATTTTGAGCGCAGCGACCATTACTAAAGTATTCACCCGGCTCACTCTTTCACCAGTTCCTTGCTGAGCTCCTCGAGCGACTTGCCCTTGGTTTCGGGGCACCGCCGCAGGAAGAACGCGAAGCCGCAGAAGCATATCAGCGAGTAAATCCAGAAAGTGCCGCTGCTGCCCAAATGGGCGTTGAGCGAGGGGAACGAGAAGGTGAGGGTGCAGCAGCCCACCCAGAGGGCGAAGGTGCAGGTGGCCATCGCCACGCCACGCACCCGGTTGGGGAAAATCTCGGAGAGCAGCACCCAGGTCACCGGACCCAGCGACATGGCATAGCAGGCAATGGCGGCCACTACCAGCACCACCATGAAGAAGCCGGTGATGTGCAGATGGTAGCAGGTGCCGAGAATCAGGTAGATGATTCCCAGACCTCCTGCGCCGAAGAGCATCAGCGAGCGGCGACCCCAGCGGTCGACGGTATACAGGGCCACAAAGGTGAATATCACGTTGGCGATGCCAGTGATGACAATGTTGAAGAGCACGTCGCCCACCTGGTAACCGGCGGCCGAGAAAATCTCCTGGGCATAGTTGAAGATGACGTTCGTGCCACACCACTGCTGGAAAACAGCCACCACGATGCCTAAGATGAGCACTGGGGCATATCTCCTCGTGAAAAGACCTCTCAGTCCGGCCTTCTCTTCCTGGCTGTCGGCGAGGGCGGCCTGATGGATGTGCTGAAGCTCTGCCTGGGCATAGGCATCGCCTCCCACACGCGAGAGGGTGTGCCTGGCCTTCTCCGTCATTCCGTGAAGGGCTTGCCATCTCGGACTCTCGGGAATGAGGAACGAGAGGATGAGGAACGTGGTGGCGGGCACGGCCTCGGCCCAGAACATCCATCTCCATCCCATCTGTCCGTTCCACGAGGCGAGGATGTCGGCATCGGTGAAACCGTCGGGCACGACCTCGGCCAACTGCCAGTTCACTATCTGGGCACCAAGGATGCCGAGCACGATGGTCATCTGGTTGAGCGACACCAACTGGCCACGGGCCTCGCCGGGCGACACCTCGGCAATGTACATCGGCGAGAGGGCTGATGCCACGCCGATGCCGATGCCACCCACAAAGCGGGCGATGTTGAACAGCACGAAGTCATTGAAGATTCCGGTGGCAATGGCCGATACGGTGAAGAGGATGGCGGCAATCACCAAGAGGGGCTTGCGCCCGTATTTGTCCGATAGGGCACCGGCCACCATCGCGCCAATCAGACAGCCCACAAGGGCGGTCGACATGGCCACGCCCTGCATCACCGGCGACTGGCTGATGCCGAAATATAGCTCGTAGAAGGGTTTGGCACCTCCTATCACCACCCAGTCGTAGCCGAACAGGAGTCCGCCCATGGCGGAGACCAAACAGATGAAATAAATGAATCTTTTGTTGTAAGTGCCTGTCATAGGTCAGTATTTTTGATTTCTGCTGCAAAATTATAACGATTTATGGAGTGGGATGATGGATTATTTTACGAATGTTGATGGATAATCCGATGATTTTGACTATATTTGCAGCGGATATGATCAAACTCAAGGACGGATTCACTGGCGAGCGGTCTATCGTGCTGCCGCAGATGATTGTGGAGATGGAAGAGCGAGACCCTCTCGTGTCGAGTCTCTACATCACCGACATCGGCTATTATCCCAAGGCGTCGCACCACTTCAGGGAGCGCACCGTGCCGGTAGACCAAAACGTGCTCATCTACTGCGTGGATGGGGCCGGCTCCTACACGCTCCACGGAAAGGAGTATGCCGTGAAGGCCAACCAGTATTTCATCCTGCCGGCCTATGTGCCCCATTCCTATAAGGCAGATGCACACTGTCCCTGGACCATCTACTGGGTGCATTTCAAAGGGAGCCACGCCGACATCTACGCTCATGGCGCGACAAGTCCCGTGGAGATTGCGCCCAACCAGTTCTCGCGTATCAGCGACCGCAACAGCTTGTTCGAGGAAATTTTCCAGACCATGGCCGAGGGCGTGGACATCGAGAACCTGCGCTATGCCTCGTCGCTGCTCCACTACTATCTGGCCTCCATGCGCTATCTCCACCAGTTCAGGCGCGCGGGCGCAATCATCGGCAAGAAGAGAGACGACAGCGAGATGGTAAGGGCCGCCATCCATTATATGGACGAGAACCTGGAGAAACGGCTCACGCTGAGCGACCTGTCGGCCTATACGGGCTATTCGGCGTCGTATTTCTCGGCCTTGTTCAGAAGGCAGACGGGATACAGTCCGCTCAGCTATTTCAATATGCTGAAAATCAAGAAGGCATGCTGGCTGCTCGACTTCACCGATATGCGCGTGCGGCAGGTGTGCTTCAAGGTGGGCATCGCCGACTGCTACTACTTCTCACGCCTCTTCTGCAAGTCGATGGGCATGTCGCCCCTCCAATACCGTAACCGTAAAAACAAGAATGCCGATGAATGACTTCGCAGCCATCGATTTCGAGACGGCCAACAACATGCCCTCGTCGGTATGCTCCGTTGGTGTGGTGGTCGTGCGCGACGGCTTGTTCGCCGACTCGTTCTATGCGCTCATACAGCCCGAGCCCAACTACTACACCTATTGGTGCTCAAGGGTGCACGGACTCACACGGGCCGATACCGAGGAGGCCCCGGTGTTCCCCTTTGTGTGGGAGCGCATCCAGCCGCTGATAGAGGGACTGCCGCTGGTGGCCCACAACAAGGCGTTCGACGAGCATTGCCTCAAGGCGGTGTTCAAGGTCTACCAGATGGACTATCCCGATTATGTGTTCTACGATACGCTCCGGGCGGCACGTCGCTGCTTCCCCTACCTGGCCAACCACCAGCTCCAGACGGTGGCGGCAGAGTGTGGCTACCAACTCACCCTGCACCACAATGCCCTGGCCGATGCCGAGGCCTGTGCATGGATAGCAAGGGAAATACTGTAGAAAGTGCCGCAGGTCGCTTTCTTTTACATTTTTTGGCCCGTTGATGATGATTTTCTCGCTGAAAAGCACTATTTTTGCAAAAACTATCATTATCAACTATATGAAACATCTTGCTCACTTCAGTCTGCTTCTTTTGTTCCTCATCTTGTTCGTCAGCTCTGCGCAACAAGCGATGGCGCAGCAGCACCAACTCTGGTACTCGAAACCGGCCTCCAACTGGCTGGAGGCGCTCCCTGTAGGCAACTCCCATCTCGGCGCCATGGTCTATGGGGGCACCGACGTGGAGACAATCCAACTCAACGAGGAGACCTTCTGGTCGGGCAGTCCGCACAACAACAACAGTCCCGAGGCCAAGGCGCACCTGCAGGAGGTGAGAGACCTCATCTTCGCCGGCGAGGAGGAGAAAGCCCACAAGATAATCGACCAGTATTTCATCAAAGGCCCGCACGGCATGAAGTTCCTGCCGCTCGGCAACGTGAGAATCAACCTGCAGCATAAGAACGTGGACGGCTATCGCAGGAACCTCAACTTAGGCGATGCCACCGCCACCACCTCTTATACCTATAATGGCGTGAAATACGTTCGCACGGTCTTTGCCTCGCAGGCCGACAACGTCGTCGTGGTGCGTTTGCAGGCCGACAAGAAAGGGGCCCTGTCGTTTGGCGTCGACTTCACCAGTCAGCTGCAGTCGAATGCGTTCACGGTGTCGGCTCATGAAGGCATGAAGAAGAAGGTCTACGAACTGGCGGCCGTTGTCGATGGCGTGGAGCATGAGGGCATCCAGGCTGGCCTGAAAGCCGAGTGCCGCATATTGCTCGAGGCCGACGGCAAGCTGGAACGCGGCGTCAATTCGTTGAGCGTCGCCAATGCCACCACCGCCACACTGTATATCACCGCCGCCACCAACTTCGTGAACTACCATGATGTGAGCGGCAGTCCCGTGAAAAAGAACAACCAGACGCTGGCCTCCATCCAAGGCAAGTCGTACAAGAAGTTGCTGGCCAGTCACATCAAGAAATACAAGGAGCAGTACGACCGCGTGTCGCTCACCTTGGCCAAGTCGGCAAACTCCGGTCTGGAGACCGACAAGCGCCTCGATGCCTTCAGCAAGGCCACCGGCAGCCCCGACCTCGACATGGTGTCGCTCATGATGCAGTATGGGCGCTACCTGCTCATCTCCTCGTCGCAGCCTGGCGGACAGCCTGCCAACTTGCAGGGTGTGTGGAACGACAAGGTGAACGCACCATGGGACTCGAAATACACCATCAACATCAATGCCGAGATGAACTACTGGCCAGCCCTCGTGGGCAACCTCGCCGAGACGCAGATGCCTCTCTTCGACATGATCGACGACCTGAGCCATACGGGAGCCGTCACCGCACAGCAGATGTATGGTTGCCGCGGGTGGGTGGCCCACCACAACACCGACCTCTGGCGTATCGCGGGTCTGGTGGACGGCACCACATGGGGAATGTTCCCCACGGGTGGCGCTTGGCTCACCACCCATATCTGGCAGCATTATCTCTTCACTGGCGACAAGGATTTTCTCCGACGTCATTATCAGACGCTCCGTGGAGCAGCTGAATTCCTCATCGGATATATGCAGCGCGACCCGAAGAGTGGATGGCTGATGACGGTGCCTACGGTGTCGCCCGAACATGGACCGGTGGGGAAGCGGACCACCGTCACTGCCGGCTCTACCATGGACAACCAGATTGTCTTCGACGTGCTCAATGCCACAATCAAGGCCACGGAAGTGCTCCACCCGGGCGAAGACTTCACCACTCTTTTCGAAACGGCGCTCAACGCACTGCCCCCCATGCAGATTGGCCGCCACGGACAGTTGCAGGAGTGGATTATCGACGGCGACGACCCGAAGGATGAGCACCGCCATATCTCGCACCTCTATGGCTTATACCCGTCGAACCAGATTTCGCCTTACTCGCATCCCGAACTCTTCACCGCGGCTGCCAACACGCTGAAGCAGCGTGGCGACATGGCCACGGGATGGAGCCTGGGCTGGAAAATCAATTTCTGGGCACGTATGCTCGACGGCAACCATGCCTACACCATCATCAAAAACATGCTCAAACTCCTGCCCGACGACCGCAGCATGAGGCAGTATCCTGACGGCCGCACCTATCCCAACCTCTTCGATGCACACCCGCCATTCCAGATCGACGGCAACTTCGGATGTGCCGCCGGCATCTGCGAGATGCTGGTGCAGAGCCACGACGGGGCCGTGCACCTTCTTCCCGCCCTGCCCGACGAATGGGCTTCGGGCGAGGTGAAGGGACTCCGCGCAAGGGGTGGGTTCACCGTGGATATGAAATGGCAGGA
>ONSV01000091.1 GCA_900320585.1 uncultured Prevotellaceae bacterium
ACCAGTCGGACATCATCGTCGACCACTGCTCGGTGAGCTGGAGCATCGACGAGTGCCTCTCCATCTATGGCAACAAGAACACCACCGTGCAGTGGTGCCTCGTGGCCCAGAGCCTGCAGGATGCCGGCCACTCGAAAGGCAGCCATGGCTACGGCGGCAACTGGGGTGGCAGCGGCGCCTCCTTCCACCACAACCTGATGGCCCACCACGAGAGCCGCGTGCCGCGCCTTGGTCCGCGCTACACCACCCAGCTCGACGAGCGCATGGACATGCGCAACAACGTGTTCTACAACTACTGTGGCAACGGCTGCTACGGCGGTGAGGCCATGAACGTGAACATCGTGAACAACTACTACAAGCCCGGTCCCGGCACCGCTCAGATAAGCACCACGAAGCAGGAGCGCATCGCAGGCCTGGGCATCCGCACCGAGTCGTACATCACCTCGTATCCCGACTACGCCCCCACCCTGCACGTATGGGGCAAGTATTTCGTTGAGGGCAACGTGAACCCCAAATACAACGCCGTGACCAACGACAACTGGCAATATGGCATCTACAACCAGATCAATGCCTCGAACAACGACGGGCTCTACAATGAAGAAGTGAAAGACTCGATACGCCTGAGCCAGCCCATCGACTTCGTGGTGACCACTACCCACTCCGCCGAGCAAGCCTACGAGAAGGTGCTCGCCTATGCCGGGGCCTCGCTCCACCGCGACACCTTCGACGACCTCATGGTGACCGACACCCGTGAGGGACTGGCCACCTATACCGGTGCCGGCAACCACAAGGGCATCATCGACTCGCAGGAAGACAACCGCCCCGCCGATGCCGGTGACGACTGGAGTGCCTGGCCCACGCTCGCCAGCGCTCCCGCCCCCGCCGACACCGACCACGACGGGATGCCCGACGACTGGGAGACAGCCAACGGCCTGAACCCCAACGACGCCAGCGACGGAGCCGCCACGGCCAGCGACGGCTACACCAACCTGGAACACTACCTGAACTCCATCGTTGCCGGGATAACCGAGGCCCAATACGAAGATGGCGTGCAGCAGGGCAGCATCGTGGAGCAGGAAGAGCCCTCGGAGGTCGGCTCGTACGAGCTCTCGCCACAGACCTCGAACGGCGACTGGACCTTCACCAACGGGTTCAGCATCAGCGTGGGCAACGGCTATGCCGAGGGTTCGGGCTGCGGCATCAAGGGCATCAAATACTCGCGAAACTCCAACTACAAGATCAACATTCCCGATGGCATCACCATCACCCGCGTGGAGCTCACGGGCTATAGCAACAGCGACACCAGCACCGCCTATATCCAGCAGTTGGGCGAGAACGTGTTCTCACCCACCGACTATGTGCTCCCCTCGCGCAAGGGAGGAGAGGCCGTCACCTACGACATCCCTCTTCCCGTCTCTGCCACCACGCAGGCCTCGTTCATCACCAAGGATGCCCAGATCGTGGCCAACCTGATACTCTACACCGGCACCACGGGCATTGAGGAGCGCGTGCAGCCCACCAACAACGACGACGTCTATACGCTCGACGGCATCCTGGTGGCCAAGGATGCCGATGCCACCGACCTGCAGTCGCTTCGCAAAGGAATATATATCAAAGGCAACAAGAAAATCCTCGTGAAATGAAAAAGACCCTTATCCTCACCCTCGCCCTCCTGTCGGCGACCCTCACATGGGGTGCCGACACCCGCGTGTTGTCGCCAGATGGCCGCATGGTAGTGACCATCCACACCAATACCGACCAACTGTCGTGGGAAGTCGCCCACGACGGCGTGGTAGTGCTCACCCCCTCCGTGATAGACATCAACGGAGCGTTGAGGAAGATGAAATGCAAGATGAGAGGCAACACGGCCATTGCCCAGAACGGCAAGTTCAGCGTGGAGTTCCGTGCCGACAACGATGCCGCCGCCTACCGCATCACGGCCAAGAGCAACCGTGAGCTGACTGTGGCAGACGAGACGGCAGAGTTCAACTTCGCCGGCGACTACCCCGCCTTCGTGCCCTACGTGAACGACAACCGGAGCGGCGAGCGCTGGTGCTACTCGTTTGAGAGCTACTACGACGAACAACGGTTGTCGGAAATGTTTGCCGACTCGCTGGCCATCAACCCTTTGGCCATACGCCTGCCTAAAGGCAAGCTGGCCGTGATTCTCGACGCCTCGGTGGTGGACTATCCCGGCATGTTCCTCGTGAAGAACGGGCAGCATGGCCTGAAAGCCGCCTTTGCCCCCCGCGCCCTCAAGGAAGAGATAGGCGGGCATGCCCGCCTGAACCTCGTTCCCACCCAGCGTGCCGACGACATCGCCACCATCAGCTCGAAGACCATCATGCCGTGGCGCATCGTGACCGTGGTGGACAACGACGCGCAGTTGCTCTCCTGCGACGTGGCCTGCCGCTACGGTCCCTCGTGCCGCATTGCCGACACCTCGTGGATCAGGCCCGGCAAGGTGGCATGGGACTGGTGGAACAACACCAACCTCACCGGTGTGGACTTCCGTGCCGGCATGAACACCGACACCTACAAATACTACATCGACTTTGCCCGGCGCAACCACCTGGAGTATATCATCATCGACGAGGGATGGAGCAGCGACGAGTCGCTCACCGAGGAGATGAACCCCGAGATAGACCTCGGCGTATTGCTTCCCTATGCCAAGGAGCGTGGCGTGGGCATCATACTATGGTCGAGCTGGCGCAACTGCATCAAGGACATGGAGCGCGACTTCAAGCACTATGCCGACATGGGCGTCTGCGGCTTCAAGGTAGACTTCTTCGACCGCGATGACCAGGCCCTCATGCAGTCGGCCTGGCAGATAGCCGACTGTGCCGCCCGCAACCACCTGTTGCTCGACTACCATGGCTACCGCCCCACCGGCATCCAGTATGCCTATCCCAACATCCTGAACTTTGAGGGCGTGAAAGGCCTGGAGAACTCGAAGTGGGAGCCCCGCTCGGGAGACGGTCCGCTTCACGACCAGCCCCGCTACGACGTGAGCATCCCCTATCTGCGCATGCTTGTCGGACCGCTTGACTACACTCCCGGAGCCATGCTCAATGCCACCCGCGACTGCTTCTTCGGCAACAACAACCACCCGATGAGCCAGGGCACCCGTGCCCATCAGGTGGCGATGTACACCACCTTCGATGCCCCGCTGCAGATGTTGGCCGACTCGCCCTCGAAATACATGAAGGAGCAGGAGACCACCGACTTCATCGCCCAGATACCCACCACATGGGACGAGACAATGGCTCTTGACGGACAGCTTGGCGAATACACCATTCTTGCCCGGCGCAAGGGAGCCCGGTGGTATGTGGCCGCCATGACCAACTGGACAGCCCGCGACCTAACCGTAGACCTTGGCAAGCTGGGCCTCGCGCCGGGCAGCCATCGGGCCGAGATCTTCTGCGATGGCGTGAATGCCGACCGTGACGCCACCGACTACAAGCATTTCACCGCCAACATCGGCGCCGATGAGCGGCTGGCCATCCACCTCGCCCCTGGTGGAGGATGGAGCGCCATCATCAACCAATAGCACATAGATATGCCACCAAATAGAAAAGGCTCCCTTGGCGGGGAGCCTTTTCCATGTATGGGAGGGAGAAGCAGTTATTCCTCTTTCTTCTCCTCTGCTTTCTCTACCTTCTTCTTGGCGGTGCGCTTTGCAGCCGGTTTCTTGGCAGGAGCCTCGGCACCCAACTTCTCGAGTTTGGCCTTCAGCTTGTCCTCCTCCTTCTGCATCTTGTCGATCTTGGCCTGCAGACGGGTGATGGCCTTGTCTTTCTTCTCGATCTCATCGCCCTGGTTCTTGATGGTGGTAAGCAGTGCGTCGAGCTCGTCGTTGTCGATCGACTCTGGATAGAGCGAGTTGACACGGTTGATGAAGTCGCCAAGGATGTTCATATAGTTGGTGAACGCGTCGAACGGTGTGGTGTAGATGCCACGGTCGAGCCCAACGTTTGAAGGCTTGGTGGTCATGAAGCGGAAGTTGTTGGAAGCCTGGAGATAGTCCCAGTCTTGGTTGATGCGCGGGTCGTCGGCAATGCGGAGGCGGTCGGCGATGCTATAGAGCTTGTTGAAAGCCTCGCGCTGCATGGGGTTGCCGAGCCAGCAGCTCACGTCGCGCTCCTCGTCGACCCATGAGAGGGTGTCGGGCACATCGAGAGCGCCCACGCTCTTCATCTTCATGCAGATCTCGGTAGGAGTGGAGAAGGTGATGCCCTTTGCCTTGGCGCAAGCCGGGATGGCCTTGAGGAACTCGAGGATGTTGCTCGACAGCGGCTGGGCGATGCCCAGGGCCGAGAGTTCCATGAAGATATTGATGACCTGCTCCTCCTCGGGGAAGTTGGCGATGCGCTCGATGTAGTTGTCGGCGAAGAGGGGATATCCCTCCCACTCGCTGTTGTTGAAGCGCAGCGAGATGTCGTCGCTCAGTGTGACGTCGCGGAGCAAGAGCTTCAGGTTGGGAGCGATGGCGCAGTTGTAGACATAGTGTGGCGACTTCCATCCCAGCACGTGTTTTGCGCCCTCGGTGAGCATACCCTTGAATCCCATGGCGGCAGCCTGTCCGCCGATATCGTCGCTATAGATGAGCGAGGAGTTGCGGAGCACTTGTGGCTCCTGCCCGAAGTATTCCTTGATCTTGACGGCCTGCTTCTTCACGTCGCGGGCGAAGGAAGCCTCGTTGGCCAGGGCTGCCAGACCATGCGAGTAGGGCTCGGCGAGGAATTCCACGCATCCCGTCTCGTTGAGCTCCTGCAGTTTAGCCAGCACCTGTGGGGCGTGCATCTCGAGTTGCTCGATACCTGTTCCGGAGAGCGAGAAAGCCACCTTGAAATAATCGCCGTTCTGGTCGATCATCTCCTTGAGCGCGTTGAGAGCCGGCATATACGACCTGTTGGCGATGTCGGTGATGGAGCGCTCGTTCTCGTAGTCATCATAATAATAGTGGTCGGTACCGATATCGAAGAAGCGGTAGCGTTTGAGATGTATGATCTGATGTATCTCGAAATATAAGCAAATTGTTTTCATTTTGGTATTATTTTAAATTACTTATTAAGTGTGCGGATGTAAAGTTCCTTGATCCATCTTCCGACTTTCTCCCATGTGATTTGGTCGACCTCTCGTTTTCCCTCGTCCTGGAGGAAATGGAAGAGGCTGTCGTTGTGGCAGATCGAGTAGATGGCATCGGCCAGCGCGTGGATGTCCCAGTAGTCAACCTTGATACAGTTGGTAAGGATTTCCGCGCATCCGCTCTGCCATGAGATGATAGACGGGGTGCCACACTGCATGGCCTCGAGCGGCGAGATACCGAATGGCTCGCTCACCGAGGGCATCACATATACATCCGAGTCTTTCAAGCATTCATACACCTGTTTTCCCCTCATGAATCCAGGGAAGTGGAACCTGTCGGCGATGCCCCTCTCGGCGGCCAGTTGGATCATGGCGTCCATCATGTCGCCCGATCCTGCCATACAGAATCTCACGTTTCGTGTGCGGTGGAGCACCATGTTGGCAGCCTCGACGAAATACTCAGGACCTTTCTGCATGGTGATACGTCCGAGGAAGGTCACCACTTTCTCCTTGTTGGTATGGTCGGGGCGTGGAATGTCCTGCAGTTCCTGCTGGAGAGGATAAACGGCATTGTGCACGGTGAACACCTTCCTTGGGTCTTGGTGGTAGTGGTTGATGACCGTGCGCCGTGTGAGGTCGGACACGCACATGATGCAGTCGGCGTTGTCCATACCGTCTTTCTCGATGGAGTAGACGGTGGGGTTCACCTTTCCGCGGCTACGGTCGAAGTCGGTGGCGTGGACGTGGATGCACAGTGGTTTTCCACTCACGTTCTTGGCATGGATACCGGCGGGATAGGTGAGCCAGTCGTGGGCGTGGATGATATCGAAGTCCTCTGTCCTGGCCACCACACCGGCGATGACCGAGTAGTTGTTGATTTCCTCGTGCAGGTTTTTGGGATATCCACCGGCAAACTCCATGCATCCGAGGTCGTTCACATGCATGTAGTTGAAGTCGGCATAGATATGGTCGCGCAGTTTGAAGTAATAGTCGGGATCCATGATGTTGCCCACCCTGCTCTTCACATATTCGCGGTCTACATCCCTCCATGCGATAGGCACGGCGCACATGCCCACGATCTTGCAGGCCGAGGTGTCCTCATCGCCAAAAGGTTTGGGCAGGCACAGTGTGATATCCATGTCGCCCTGGGCGTGCAGTCCTTCAGAGATTCCATAATTTGCGGTAGCGAGTCCACCGTATACATGAGGAGGATACTCCCATCCAAACATTAAAACTTTCATATATTTCCTCCTCCTTTATTTAGAATAGTTATACGATTCGAGCAAGTTGAGCGTACGCAGGATCTCGGCCACGTTCATGGCGAACGACATGGCTCCTCTTCCGAGGAATGGCGGGTTGCCATCGAAGAGCTCGCTGATGGTGCCCAGGCAATGGTAGTCCATTTCCTCCTCGTATCCCACCATCTGCCTTTCGATGAAGCTGAGTCGGGTGCGCTTGTAGAGTTTGAGGCAAGCCTCCATATAGAAGCCTCCGAGCCAAGGCCATGCCGTACCCTGGTGGTAGGCATAGTCGCGCTGGGTCTGCGGTCCCACATACATGGGGTTGTATCCGCCGCTCTTCGGCGAGAGCGAGCGCAGTCCCTTCGGCGTGAGGAGTTCGCGTGTGCACACGTCGAGCACGCTCTTCTTCTGCTCTTGTGAGAGTGGCGAGTAGTCGAATGCCACGGCGAAGATCATGTTGGGTCTTACGCTCCAGTCGATCATGTTGCCATCCACATAGTCGTAGAGATAACCATACTCGTTGAGGAATGTGTTGACGAAAGCCTCTTTGGCCTTCTCTGCCCTTTGCTCAAGCTGCTGTGCCCGCTCTTCCTTTCCGTTCTCTTTGGCGAGCGATGCGGCGAACCTGAGGGCGTTGTACCACAAGGCGTTGAACTCTACGACAAATCCTGTGCGGGGCACTACTGGCCGTCCGTTGGCGGTGGAGTTCATCCATGTCACGGCGCGGTCGCGTCCCTCGGTGTGGAGGAGTCCGTTCTCCTCAAGGGTGAGGTTGGGATGTCCGCCCTCGATGATGAAGTCGAGGATGTCGTCAACGAGCTTTCCGTACATGGAGTAGCATTTGGGCCTTCCACACTCCTTGGCATACTGCTGCACAGCCCAGATGGCCCAGAGTGGCACATCGGGCTGTTCCATCTCATAGATCTGTCCCTTGATGGGTTTGTCTTCCATGAATGCGCGGAGCTCTCTCTCGGCGGTGCTCATCACCAGCTCGAAATAGTCTTGCTCCTCGATGGCGAGCGTGAGTCCGGGCAGCGAGATGAAGGTGTCGCGGGCCCTGCACTTGAACCAAGGATAGCCAGCGAGCAGATACCTGTCGTCGTTGGGCATTCTCTTGTGGAACTGGTGTGCTGCATTGACGAGGCAGTGGAAGAAGTTGTCGCGCGGGTTGCGCTCCTCAACCTCGGCCTCGAAAAGCTTCTTCAGCGTGCTGGTCCTGATTTTCGAGGTGGAGGCGGCGAAGACGATGCTCTCACCTTTCTTGATCTGCATCTCGAAGTATCCGGGCACGTAGAGGTCCTCGTTGGAGGCGTATCCACGCTCTTGCTCCTTCGGATACTCGATACCCCTATACCAGTCGGGATGGAAGATGAACTCATTCTTCTTGCTGAACTGCATGTAGAGGTCGGGATAGCCAGCATACATGCACGTCTTGATACCATTGTCGACGGGCGTGTAGTCGCGGCTTGCGGTATAGTTCTCGTGGGTGAACTGCCTGACGCTTCTGAAGGCCAGGAAGGGCCGGAACCTCAGTGTGGTGGCAGAGTGAGCCTCCATCAAGGTGTAGCGAATGAGGATCCTGTCCTCATAATGCTGGAAGACGACCTCTTTCTTGAGCACCACTCCACCCACTCGGTAGATGGTGGTAGGCACTTTGTCGCAGTCGAACTCACGGATGTACTTGTGCCCTTTCGGGCTGTAGTTGTTGCCCTGATACTTATGGAGTCCTAAATTGAATTCAGCTCCATGCTGAATGACTGTGGCATCGAGCGAGGACAGGAGCACGTGGTTCTCATCGTCCAGTTCGGGAATGGGAACGACGAGGAGTCCGTGGTACTTTCTCGTGTTGCAGTCGACAATTGTAGAACAAGAATACGCGCCCGAGCGGTTGGTTCTAAGCAACTCTCTTGGCAGCGATTCCTCCAAGTTGGTCATCAGCGCCTTTTCTAATCGAAGATAACTCATAGTTGTTCTATTAAGGTTTAAAAAACGTATCAGATTGATTTCCATAGCATCAGAATACGCATGTTTTGCGCACACTGTTGAAATTTCCTCAAAGGTAATAAAAAAAGGATTTTTCCACAAATTTTCTTTGTCCTTTTTTCCCTTTATCTCTTGATTTTATGTTTTATAATATAATTTTCGTGGATAACGAAGGTGTTTTTGTAAAATTTTGCTATTTTTGCAATTGAAGAATCACATGTGCCGGAGGGTAGGTTTTCCCATCCCTGGCACAGCAATCCATAAGCCGATGTCAGCCCGCAGTATAAGTATCGACCAAGACAGTGTCATTGATAAGGTATTGGAACTCTGGCCCTCGCTGAGCGAGGCCCAGCGTGGCTTGGTGGCCAGCCATCTTCATATCAGCCAATACAAGAAGAACGACGAGATTTACCGCAATTCTGACAACACCGACCAGATATACATTCTGATATCCGGGAAGGCAAAGGTACAGAAAGACGGTGTGGGTGGCCGCAACCAGATTATCCGTGTGATCAAGCCTGTGGAGATGTTTGGCTACCGTGCCCATTTCGCAGGTGAGCGTCACCGCACGTTTGCCACGGCATTCGAGAGTTCGGTAGTGGCCACGTTGCCGATGGACGTCGTGGAGCAGCTGATGCGCGAGAATCCCGAGGTGAGCCTTTGCATCGTGCGCCACCTGTCGGTGCTTTTAGGCCAGTCGGACGACCGCACCATCAACCTCACCCAGAAGCACATCCGTGGCCGTCTGGCAGAGGCATTGCTGTTTCTGAAGCACAACTATGGTGTGGAGGAGGATGGCAGCACGCTGAGCATCTACCTGAGCCGTGAGGACTTGGCGAGCTTGTCGAACATGACCACAAGCAATGCCATCCGCACGCTCTCGTCGTTTGCCACCGAGCGGCTGATAGCCATCGATGGCAAGAAGATCAAGATTGTGGACGAGGAGGAGCTCCACAAAGTGTCGAAGATGGGATAGCCCTGTGTTATGGGCGGGAGATGCTCAGCTGGGGATGATGAAATTGATCACCTCTTGCTCCACATTCACCTTGAAAGGACCCACGGGCGAGTTCATCAGTCGTCCGTCGACGCCGATGAGCGCCCGCTCGGCTTTCTCGACGACGATTTCCTTTGTGCGATAGGGGTGCACGCTCCTATGGTTGAGTATTTTCCCACTAAAAAGCAGATAGAATCCCTCGATGAGCTGTACCACCTCGGGGTGGTAGACCACCGACACGTCGAGCAGTCCGTTGTAGGGCACGGCGCTGGGCGTGAAGCCATATCCCTGTGCATTTCCCACGCACACGGTCATTACCTTCCTGTCGATGACATCCGTGTCGATGCGGAGCCTCATCTTGTATTCCAACCTCTGGAAAATCATGAGCAGTGACGAGGGGATGAACGTGAGTTTTCGCCAACCGAAAGGTCCGGACGCCCTTCTGCGTTTCTGAATCACCGATGCCACCAGGCCTATACTGAGGCAATTGAGGAAATAGCGGTGGCATTTCTCGTTTTTCGCGTTGGTATATCTGATACATCCCAGGTCGACCTTTCTCACCCTGTGCTTGATGAGATGGTCGATGGTGTCTTCCACGTCACCATCCTTGAAGTCCCAGAAATGGGCGAAGTCGTTCATCAGTCCGTTGGGGATGACGCCAAGGTGCACCTCGTCGCGTTCCTCCTTGGGCAGCTGCATCATGCAGTTGACTGCCTCGTTGAGCGCGGAGTCGCCGCCCACGATGACAATGGTCTTGTAGCCATTGTTGAGCATCATCTTCACGAGCCTTTCCACGCTATTGGAGTTCTCGCTTTGCACGAAGTCGTAGGAGACGCCTTTCTCCTTGAGGCATTTCTCCACTTTCTCCCATTTGGCTTGCGGTCGGAAAGCCCCACTTTTGGGACAGAAAAGGACTCCCCATTTGTTCTTATCGACAGACATACGCTATTAGGTTGGTTTTCAATAATCTTCAGCAATCGCAGTTTGAGGCATCTTGGGCAAGGCCACACTGCTGTTGGTCGAGGGCGATGACAGCCTGCACCTTTTCGTCGAGGGGAAGCATGGCGTCGACCCAGTGTATGGTCACGCCTCTCCGCTCCATTCCCCTGAACCACGTCATTTGCCGTTTGGCGAACTGGTGTATGGCGATTTCGAGTTGGGTGAACATCTCCTGATAGGAGATTTTCCCGATGACATACTCGGTGACGAACTTATACTCCAGTCCGTAATAGATGAGGTTTTCGGGCTCCACACCGTCGGCAATGAGCTGTCGCACCTCGTCGACCATCCCCCCCTCGAGGCGGTCGGTCAGGCGCCGGGTGATGCGTGCCCTTCTCTCCTCGCGCGAGATATCCACCCCCACGACGAGCGACGGCACGGGCGGCACATAGCGGAGGTCCACGGGTGTTTTCAGGTTGTATTCCTCTATCTCTATTGCCCTGATGGCCCGCTGGGGCGAGTCGACATCGGTGCGGTTGTGCATATTGGAGTGGTTGCGCCGTTTCAGGTCGGCAAGGATGGCGGTCAGTTCGTCGAGGTCTTTCCCGGCGAGGCGCTCACGCAGCTCATCGTTCTGTGGCACGGGCGAGAGTTGATAGCCTTTCAGCACCGCCTCGATATACAGTCCGGTTCCCCCGCAGAGCACCACCCGCCTGCCTCTCTTTCTGATATCGTCGTAGGCTTCGATGAAGTCTTTCTGATACTGAAACAGGTTGTATCTCGTACCAGGCTCGCAGATATCCACCAGATGATAGGGCACTGGTGTCCCGTTCACCACATAGTCTTCGAGGTCTTTTCCCGTGCCGATATCCATGCGTCTATACACCTGCC
>ONSV01000012.1 GCA_900320585.1 uncultured Prevotellaceae bacterium
TGCCCACCAGTTCGCAGGTATGTTCTGCTATTGGCTCATCCGCACCTTCCTTTTCTAAGAGCGCAAGAAACGGTTTTTTGGAGAGGCCGGAAGGTGGCCTGTCCAGAGCAAGTACATAAAAACAGTCGCTCCCCCGCAAGTTGGGGGAGCGACTTCATTTTCACAAAAACATTCTCGCTTAAGGTCTCCTAAAGAGGGTATTCATCGAAGGCATAGAGTACGGTGGACAGGTAGCGCTCTCCGGTATCGGGCAATAGCACCACCACCTGCTTGCCGGCATTCTCGGGGCGGGCGGCTACCTGTGAGGCAGCGAAGGCTGCCGCTCCCGACGAGATGCCCACGAGGAGTCCGTCCTCACGTGCCAACTCGCGCCCCGTGCGGATAGCGTCGTCGTTGTCGACGTCGATCACCTCGTCGATGACCTCTGCGTCGTAGGTGGCAGGCACGAAGCCCGCGCCGATGCCCTGTATCTTGTGTGGTCCGCTCTGTCCGCCATTGAGGACGGGCGACGAGAGAGGCTCCACGGCGATGACCTTCACGTT
Source organism: uncultured Prevotellaceae bacterium (assembly GCA_900320585.1). Lineage (GTDB taxonomy): Bacteria > Bacteroidota > Bacteroidia > Bacteroidales > Bacteroidaceae > Prevotella. Next base: position 543 of record ONSV01000012.1, read on the forward strand.
GGGGTTCTGCTCTTTCAGGTATTTGCCTACGCCAGAGACAGTGCCACCCGTTCCCACGCCAGCCACAAAGATGTCGACCTTTCCTTCTGTGGCCTGCCAGATCTCAGGACCTGTGGTCTGGTAGTGGCGCTCAGGGTTGGCCTCATTCTCGAACTGCTGCAGGATGACGCTCCCCGGTATGCTGTCGCGGAGTTCCTGGGCTGCCTTGATGGCACCGGGCATGCCATCCTTGCCACTGGTGAGTTTCACCTGTGCGCCATATGCCTTTACCAGGTTGCGGCGCTCCACGCTCATGGTCTCGGGCATGGTGAGGATGAGGTGGTAGCCTTTCACTGCCGACACCAGAGCCAGTCCCACGCCAGTGTTTCCACTTGTAGGCTCGATGATGGTGGCCCCGGGCTTGAGCAAGCCTTTCTTCTCGGCATCCTCGATCATGGAGAGGGCGATACGGTCTTTCACGCTTCCTCCGGGGTTGAAATACTCCACTTTGGCGACAATGGGAGTCTGGAGTCCTTTCTTCGCAGAGAACTTGTTGAGTTCCAAGAGTGGTGTGTTGCCGATGAGCTCGGTGAGTTTTTTTGCTATTTTTGCCATGGTTCTTTTTCTTTTTTAGGTGGGGGATTATAGTAACTTAATGGCCGATGAAGGCATGACATTGCCTTATGGCATCAGAAACCTTTCTCTATACATACTCGAAAGCCTCGTCGAGCGCCTCCAGGAGGTCGTCGATATTCTCGATACCGATACTCAGGCGGATGGTGGAAGGATAGATGTGCTGCTGCTCCAGTTCCTCGGGTGTCATCTGCGAGTGGGTGGTGGTGGCGGGATGGATGACGAGCGACTTCACGTCGGCCACATTGGCGAGCAACGAGAAGATACGGAGGTGGTCGATGAAGGCCCAGGCCTCTTTCTCGCCTCCTTTGAGGTCGATGGTGAAGATGGAACTTGCGCCATTGGGATAGAGTTTCTCATACAGTGCATGGTCGGGATGCGAGGGCAAGGAAGGATGGTTGACCTTGGCCACCTTGGGGTGGTTGGCGAGATAGTCGACGATGCGCAGGGCATTCTGCACATGGCGCTCCACACGGAGGCTGAGGGTCTCGAGGCCTTGCAAGAGGATCCACGCGTTGAACGGACTGATGGCCGCTCCGGTATCGCGCAGGAGCACGGCACGCGCACGGGTGACAAAAGCTGCCGGTCCGGCCACGTCGGCGAAGATGGCTCCATGATAACTGGGGTCGGGCTTGGCCAGTGTGGGGAACTTGTCGGCATTGGCCTTCCAGTCGAACTTTCCGCTGTCGACGATGACACCCCCCAGCGAACTGCCATGTCCGCCGATGAACTTGGTGGCGGAGTGCAGCACGATATCGGCACCATGCTCAATGGGACGAATGAGGAAAGGCGTTCCGAACGTGTTGTCGATGAGGAGAGGGATATTGTGACGGTGAGCAATCTCGGCCAAGCCGTCGATATCAGTAACGTCGGAGTTGGGGTTTCCGAAGGTCTCGGCATAAAGAGCCCTGGTCTCGGGCAGGATGGCAGCCTCTACGGCCTTCAGGTCGCGCACGTCGACGATGGTGTTCTTCACTCCAAAGTCGGCCAAAGTATGGGTGATGAGGTTGAACGTGCCGCCATAGAGATTGTCGGCAGCCACGATATGGTCGCCAGGCAGCAGGATATTCTGCAGGGCCAGAGTGATGGCAGCGGCACCCGACGCCACGGCCAGTCCGGCCACGCCACCCTCAAGGGCAGCCACCCTCTCCTCGAACACACCTTGTGTGGAGTTGGTGAGTCGGCCATAGATGTTGCCGGCATCGCGCAGGCCGAAACGGTCGGCAGCATGCTGCGAGTTGCGGAACACATAGGATGTGGTCTGGTAGATAGGCACCGCGCGGGCATCGGTTGCTGGGTCGGGCTGCTCTTGACCTACATGGAGTTGGAGGGTCTCGAAACGATACTTGTTCTTGCTCATAACTTTTTCCTTTCTTTATTTATTTTATTGATGAATTGATTGTCGGTTTTGATTTTCCGGATGGCCCAAAAAGAAGACCAGAACCATTAGTTTCAGGTTCTGGTTGCAAAATTACGGCAGAAAAAGGGGGTGGGAAATAGCATAACAAAGGCATTTCGCATACCACAATGATGGTATTTGACCCCAATAAAGCCATTTTTCGGCAAAAAAGACGGATATTTATTCGGCACCTACCCTTTCTCGGCTGTCGCGGCAGGCATTTTCTTTCGCTCCTCGATGATGTCGCGCCTTGATTTCGACTTGGTCACCATCCACACACCGGTGAACACGAGGATCACTGCCAATCCCTGGCTCCATTTCACCACGCCAATACCCATGGCAAGGCTGACGGAGACCGCCACCAGCGGCTGCACGTAGTTGTAGATGGCCACCACCGTCGGGCGGAGCACTTTCTGCGCGTTGACGATGAGGATATATCCCACATAGGTGCCGAACACCACCACATAAGCCGTTTCCATCCAAGTGAGCGTGCTGACATTGGCCCAATCGGTTTGCGCCACATGACGTCCGGTGAAAGGCCACACGATGATGGTGGCCCACAGGAACATCCACTTGTTGACCGTGAAGATGGAATACTTCTTGATGAACCTGTTGAACAAGGAGAGGAAGAGCGCATAGGAGAGTTGTGCGCCCAGCACAAGGAGGTCGCCCCGCATATCGCCCACCTTGCTGTCGGTGGCCGCCAGACTGGTCATGATGAGCGTCACCGCCCCACAGCATCCGATGGCCACTCCTCCCGCCTTCTTCCACGTGATGGGCTCGTGAAGGATAAGGAACGAGAGCAACATGGCGAAGATGGGCATGGAAGTGGTGACGATGCTCGCGTTGACGGGCGAGGTGATGCTCAGTCCGATGGTGAAGCAGCACTGGTTGCACACCAGTCCGAAGACCGCCGCGCCGGCAAAGGTGAGTTTGTCGCGCAAGGGTACATGCTCCTTGGGCAGGAAAAGGGATGTGATCCAGAAGAGCAGTGCCCCACCGGCCACTCGGAACGAAACCATGTCAATGCCATCGAGTCCGTGAGTCATCGCGTCTTTCCCTATGGGCGACATCAGTCCCCAGATGGCACATGCCATAAACATGCTCAGGTGTGCGTAAAGCGGTTGGTTATTGCCTTTCATCCTCTGTCTTTTTGTCAATTCAGTTTGTTCAACCAGTTTTCGGGCTACAAAATTAGGGAAAATTATCGAAAATAGGGAAAAAAGAGTAATTTTGCAAAAATTCCCAATCAAATGAAGGTGAAGATAGACGCATCGGTTCCGAAATTCATACTTGTAGGAGTGGTCAACACACTCTTTGGCACAACCCTTATGTTTGTGCTCTACAACGTGTTTCATGTGAGTTATTGGTGGTCGTCGGCCGCCAACTACTTCTTCGGCAGTATCCTGAGCTATTTTCTCAACAAGCACTTCACCTTCAAGTACAAAGGCGACACGACTGGCTCCGCCCTCCGCTTCACCCTCAACATCCTGGTATGCTACCTGCTGGCCTATGGCATTGCCAAGCCCCTGATGCTATGGATTCTGTCGGGATACAGCAAATCGGTGCAAGAGAATGTGGCCATGCTGGTGGGCATGGTGCTCTTCACCACATTCAATTACCTTGGCCAGCGCTTCTTCGCTTTCGGCAAGCATAAGGGAAAGGAATGATCCTGTCTCCTACCACAACCACTTACAATCTCTCCACCTCGACCACGGTGAGCACTCCGTCGGCTACGCGGAACCGCACGTCGTAGCCGCCGAAAGTCATGCCATAAACCCGCTGCGGGTCATCATGATAGTGGGGGCGAGGGTCGAGGGCCAGCAGGTCGGTGAGGGTGCCGCGCTGCTGGTTGTCCCACAATGCAGCCACCTCAGGTGGCATCTCCACCCGTAGCCTTTTCCACTCGTGGCTGTCGACGAAGCCGCTCCTTACCCCCGTGTGTGCATCGGCATACTCCACATAGGGCTTGATGTCGATGATGGGGGTGCCATCCATCAGGTCGGCTCCCAGCACATGAATGACCGGTCCACGGTCGGGCTCCACCGTAATGTGCTCGATGCGCACAGAGGAGAGGCCGATGGGATTGGGCCGGTAGGGCGACCTGGTGGCGAAGACCCCCACCTGGGTGTTGCCTCCGAGCAGAGGAGGCCTGACGGTGGGATGAGTGGCTTGGTGGCTGTTGGCAGAGAAGAGCCACAGTAGCCAGATGTAGTCGAACTCCTCGAGCCGGCGGATGAAGTCGGGATTGCGGTATTCGGGCAAGAAAACGATCTCTCCCCTCAGCGACTCCACGATTCCGCTCTGCCTTGGCACCCCAAACTTGGTGGTGATGGGCGAGTGGAAGGTGGCGATGGGAGTGATGGTCATAGCAGGTAGGTTTCGAAAGTGGCAATCATCAGGAAGCACGCAATGGTGACGAGGATGGTATAGATAGGCACAAAGGCATGCCTCACGTCGAGCGGCTTCTTGATTTTTGCCATCCACACCAGCAGATAATAGATGATTGCGGCAAAAACGCACCCGATAAGCATGCCTACGAGCAAGTCACCAAAATAGTGAACGCCCAGATACATTCTGGAATAGCATGTGAGTAAGGCCCAAAAGACCATGGTGAGGCTGATCCACGTCCGCCGGAAGAGGAGTACCATGAAGACAGCCAGTCCCCATGAGTTGGCGGCATGGGCCGACGGGAAGCTATAGCTGCCTCCCCTATAACCATTCACCACATGCACCACTTCGGACAGTGGGTTGTCGAGGTTGCTTGGTCGGAGGCGTGCCACCATTGGCCGGATGACGCTGGCGGTGATTTGGTCGCAAGCAAAGATAAGCAAGGTCACGGCCACCAACCAAAGCAGCGTGGTCTTGAGCGAATAGTTGCGTATGATGACATACAACAAACTGGCATAGAAGTAAATCCACACGTACTTGGAACTATACAATGGCATGAACACATCCCAGAATGAGGTGTGGAAAGAATTGACCCAGAGGAAAAGATCGGTGTCCTTCTCAACCAGGTATTGCAATACAGTGGCCAATGTAAGTGCGGACATTGAGGTGCAAGTGTGTGTATATGAGGTGCAAAATTACTCAATTCGAGAGTGATATCAAAAAAAACGATGGAAAAAATATTTTCTTAGGGTAATATTAACTATTTTGGCTATGGTGGGCCGCGGCTGAGCCGCGGCCTACGGAGAAGAGGCAACCCAACGGGAATCCAAACAAAAAACTTCGTATTTTGTTTGGATTTCCACTCGCCTTGCACTAACTTTGGCCTTCGGCCGAAGTTAGGCGGCGGCTCGGGAAACCAAACAAAAAAACTTCGTATTTTGTTTGGATTTCCACTCGCCTTGCACTAACTTTGCAGACAAACCATTATTTGAAAGTCATGTTTGGAATTGGCACACAGGAAATACTGATTATTGCCCTTATCATCCTCCTGCTCTTCGGTGGCAAGAAGATACCCGAATTGATGCGTGGCCTTGGCAAGGGCGTGAAGAGTTTCAAGGAGGAGATGAACGACCTGGAAGGGAAGTCGGACAAGCAAGATGCTCCTGAGAAACAGGAGAATGACGGAGTCTCCAAAGAATGAGTGCTACGGAGAATCCCGACCATCTTGGTACGTTTTGGGACCATCTTGACGAATTGCGCAGCTGCATCATCAAGATATTGTGCATAGTGGCTGTATTCGCCGTACTGGCCTTCTGTTTCAAGGACACGCTGTTCTACATTGTCCTTGCTCCTCACACCAGCGATTTCATTACCTATCGTCTGCTGGGCGTGGCACCTTTCTCCATCAGCCTGATGAACACCGGCCTCACCGAGCAGTTCATGATTCACCTGAGGGTGGCATGCTATGCGGGGCTGCTGGCCGCCATGCCCTATGTTGTCTACCAACTGTTTGGATTTGTCTCTCCCGCTCTCTACGACAGGGAGCGCCACTATGCGGTGAGAGTGGTGTTAGCGTCCTACCTGATGTTCATGCTGGGCACGCTGGTGAATTATTTTCTGGTTTTCCCCCTTACCGTGAAATTCCTTGGCACCTATCAAGTGAGCAGTGAGGTGAGCAACATGCTCACCATCCAATCGTATACCGACACACTGATATCGATGAACCTTGTGATGGGGGTGGTTTTTGAGTTGCCTGTGGTGAGTTGGCTCATGGCCGCTCTGGGCTTGCTCAAGGCGCACTTTATGTCGGCCTACCGCCGCCATGCCATTGTGGTCATCCTGATCCTTTCGGCCATCATCACACCCACCACAGATGCCTTCACACTATTCATCGTGGCACTTCCCATCTGGTTGCTCTACGAGTCGAGCATCTTCATTGTTCGACTGACGGTGAAGGAGGGGTAAAGAGCCAAGCCTGTCAGTCGGAGAGCACCCTTACCGACAATTGTTTCCTGTCGAAGACAATGCCTTTTTTCTCTATGAAATTGCTCAGCGCGCCGCTTTCGGCCAACTGGTGTGGCGTGCCCATGTCGATATGTCCGCCATCGCCCATGAGCCAAACTGTATCGGCAATTTGCAGAACAAGTTCCAGGTCGTGCGTGGAGAGGAAAATGGTCTTGTCGGCCGTGCGGCTCAGCCGGTGGAGCAGTTGCATCATCTCCACTTTGCTGGGATAGTCGAGGAAGGCCGTTGGCTCGTCGAGGAAAATGACGGGAGTTTGCTGGGCGAGGGCCTTGGCAATCATCACCTTCTGCCTCTCACCATCACTGAGCGTCTGTATCATACGGAGCGCGAGCGGACGGATACCCACCATGTCGATGGCCTCATCCACAATGGCCTTGTCATCGGCGTTGAGCGTGCCCCAGAATCCTGTATATGGGCTCCGGCCCAGCCCCACCATCTCTTCCACGGTCATGTTCTGCACGTCGGGTTTGGCGGTGAGCACCACCCCTACCATCTTGGCGAGTTGCTTCTCCCTGAGCGAGGCAAGGTTCTTGCCGTGAATGAAGACGGCCCCATTGAGTGGTGGCTGGAAAGCTGAGAGGGTGCGCAGCAACGTTGACTTCCCCACCCCGTTCGGACCGATGAGACAGGTCATGCGACTACTTTCGAGCGAGGCGTTGATGTCGGAGGCCACGGTCTTCTTGTTTTTCTTGCTCTGGTATCCAATAGTGAGTTTTTCCAGTCTTACACTTTCCATAAACGATGAATTTGGTTGCGAATTTACGAATTAAAACGCAGAATCGCCCTATTCGGGACAAAAAAAATGGAGGCAGACCGGATTCACATCCACCCTACCTCAAAAAAAATAGTCAAGGGATTATTCAAAGAACTGATTATGCATGTTTTCAAGGGCAAAGATATGCGAAAAGGAGAAACCCGGAAAAGGAATTATCCTATTCTGGTGGTAGGAAATTCCTATTGTTTGGGGGAAAATCCCTACACCCTCTAAAAAGGCAGAAGCCATAAAGACCAAAATCTTTATGGCTTCTGTATAGAGACAAGTGTTATCAATCATCGGGAATCACAGGCCTGGGCTCTACGGTAGACGGAGCGGGGTTGTCGGCAGGTGGTCCTGCGGCAGGCTGCGTTGTGGTAGCGGGAGGAGTGGCTGGAGGCGTGGCCGACGGAGCGGCAGGCGTAGTAGCGGCCGACGGGTCGGTGGCAGGAGGAACGTTCTCGTCAGCATTCTCATTTGTCACATCAGGCACAGGGTCTGTTTCCGGTCGTTTTTGCTCAGCTTCGGTTTTCTTCTTCTCATCGGCCTTTTGCTCCTCAGGCAGTTTGAAGAGGTCGTCGTTCGCCTTTGACTTGGCACTCTCGTTACGCATGATGTTGATGGTGTCTTTTTTCACACTATCCTTGCGCACCACCACAGGTGCCTCTACCTCTTCTTCTTCTTTGGGGCTGATCTGGCTTCTCGACCATAGATAGAAACCGATGGCCAATCCCACCAAGAGCAAAGCCGTGATAGGCACGACGGGGAATCCACTTTTCTTCTCTTCCGTGTTGACCGACTCGCTGGTCCCCTCCTCTGCTCTGTGCTCCTGGGCAAGCTGCTCTTTGGGCACCACTTTCTCTGCCTGGGGTTGAGGTTTCGGTTGGGGTTTGGGGGCAGGTTTGGGCTGAGGTTTCGGAGCAGGTTTCGGAGCTGGTGCCACAACTACGGGAATGGGCTCGGCCTCGTCTTTCACATGCTCGTCGATTGCTTCGACCATCACGCCACTCACACGAACAAGGCTCACGGTGCAGTCTTCCTTGTTGTCGCCGACGAGCTGCCTGATTTTACGCAGTTTGGCCTCGTCGTTGATTGCCTCGCAGAGCACGCCAAACAGCTGTTCCTCATTGATGCTGGCATGGGCGCCCTTGGTGAGCATGAGGAAATAGTCACCATACTTGACATTGGTGAGATTCTTGTGTGCGGGCTCTACGGGCTGCACCATATCGGGGGTGGCTGCCTTGAAGTCGTCGCGCGATTTATATAATAAGGTGCGTGTCTTGGGCCGGAATTGGTAGATGCGGCAGTTGCCCACATGGGCAGCCATCACACCCTGCCGGTGGAAATATACCATCGCGAACATCACCCCACCGCCATTGGTGCAATCCTGGACCAACTGCTTATAGGCATTGAGCAGCGTGAGATGCAGCAAATCGGCTGTCAGTGGCTCATCGCTGCAGGTGTTCTGGAACAGGAATTCGGGGATGGAACGGCATAGAGAAGCACTGGCGACATCACCTTTTCCCTGTCCACCCATACCATCGGCCACGAGGAACAACCTGTCGTGCACGGTTCCCGAACCAGCCTCGGGGAAGATGTTATCCTCCAAGAGCTTGTCCTTGCCGCCCACGCAAAACGACTGTGGTTTCAGAATTTCAAATTTCATCTCTCAAATTGGTCAGTTTGATACCATTATCATCTATTATCATTCAGCCTACTGGTCGACAAGTGGAACAACAAGCTCTTCCACATGCAGAAAACGGCCAAAATGATTGTAATCGGGGCAAAATTATTAAAAAAAATGATTATTCCAAAAAAAAATCGAAAAACATTTGGAATGTAAGGAAAAATGGCATATCTTTGTGATATCAAAATAATATCATTTTAAATATCTATGATTATGGAAAAGAAAGAATTTACATTCAAAGGCATTACGGTGAATGGATTTGTGATGCTCCTGATTCTGTTGGTACTGTTGTTGGTCACCCTGTACTTCACTGGTGACAACCTGATCAGCAAAGACGGAGGCCCGGAGTGTATCATCGGAGTAGTGATCACCGCCATATTGATTATCTGTTTCAAGGGATTCGTGCTGCTTGAGCCCAACGAGGCCCGAGTGATGATGTTTTTCGGCAAATACCGCGGCACATTCACCAAAGTAGGATTCAGCTGGGTGAACCCGCTCATCAACACGAAGAATCTCTCGCTACGTGCCCGCAACCTTGACGCCCAGCCCATCAAGGTGAACGACAAGGTAGGCAACCCCGTGATGATAGGCCTGGTGCTGGTGTGGAAACTCCGCGACACCTACAGGGCCCTCTTCGAGATTGACTCGCAGACGATGGCCCAGGGAGTAGGCCAAATAGGGAAGAACGTGAACAGCATCATGCGTGCGCTGGAAAATTTCGTGAAGATACAAAGCGACGCTGCCCTTCGCCAGGTGGCTGGCCAGTATGCCTACGACAACAACGACGCCCAAGTGAAAGAGCCCACGCTGCGCAGCAGCGGAAACGAGGTGAACAAGGTGTTGGAGCAGAAGCTCAACGAGCGTCTGGCCATGGCCGGCATCGAAATTGTGGAGGCCCGCATCAATTATCTTGCCTATGCTCCCGAGATAGCCGCCGTGATGCTCCGCCGCCAGCAGGCCGAAGCCATCATCAGCGCCCGTGAGAAGATTGTGGATGGTGCCGTATCGATGGTGAAGATGGCCCTCGACAAACTGAGCGACGAGGAGATTGTGGAGCTGGACGACGACAAGCGTGCCGCCATGGTGAGCAACCTGCTTGTGGTGCTTTGCGGCGACGACAATGCCCAGCCCGTGGTCAACGCAGGCACATTGAACCAATAAACCTATCAGCAATCATTTCTGCAGATGGCCAAGAAAGAGAACAAGACCAAGAGTTTCGTGCTTCGCATCGATGGCGCCACCATGAGCGCCATCGAGAAGTGGGCCGCCGATGAGTTCAGGTCGGTGAATGGCCAGTTGCAATGGATAATTACCGAGGCGCTGAGGAAAGACGGCAGGCTGCCCAAGCGGCATCACACGCTCGAGAAGAAAGACCCCGAGGAAGAATAAGCACCCTCGACACACGAAAAGTCACAAGGGAAAGGCTACGAACCTTTCCCTTGTGACTTTTCCAATGGCAGACCTCGTTTAGATTACTTGCACGAACTTGAACAAGAAATACAGGAAGGCACCCAACACTCCATAAATGATTGTTGCAAGAATGAAAACAACAATCCAAGAGAAGATACCTTTCAATCCCTTCTCGCTGAAGGGTTTGGTAAGAAACTCACAAGTGTTGAGTCCTGCTATCCACAGCAGGGGATATGAGATGATAGCAGCCAGGATAATCAAAAGCCAGTCATGGCATCCCAAATAGAGCCTCAGAGAGAGAGGGGCTACTACGAGTGCGGCAAATACCAAACAAACTATGCCTAATTTGTCAAATGCATCCATCTTTTAAATTCTTTCTAAAAATAATATCCGGCAAGCCGTCCGTCGACGGCTTGCCGAATGATATGAATCAAATTACTCTTCTACTGCGGCCTGTGCAGCTGCGAGGCGTGCGATGGGCACACGGAAGGGCGAGCAGCTGGCGTAATCCATACCGATCTTGGCACAGAACTTCACCGAGCTGGGCTCACCACCATGCTCACCGCAGATACCGGTGCGCAGGTTCGGACGTACGCCCTTGCCCTTCTCGACAGCCATCTTGATGAGCTGTCCGACACCGTTCTGGTCGAGAACCTGGAATGGGTCGACCTTGAGGATCTTCTTGTTGAGGTAAACCGGCAAGAAGCTGGCGATATCGTCGCGGCTGTAGCCGAATGTCATCTGTGTGAGGTCGTTGGTACCGAATGAGAAGTACTCAGCCTCAGTAGCGATGCGGTCGGCGGTGAGGGCAGCACGAGGAATCTCGATCATGGTACCGATTTCGAACTCGAGCTCGATGCCATACTCAGCAAACACCTCTTTGGCAGTCTTCTGGATAATCTCCTTCTGCTGCTTGAGCTCATAGAGGATACCAATGAGTGGCACCATGATCTCGGGCATTGGGTTCTTACCCTCGAGTTTCAGTTCGCAGGCGGCCGAGAGGATGGCACGTGTCTGCATGGCAGTGATCTCGGGGAATGTGATACCCAGACGGCATCCACGGTGTCCGAGCATCGGGTTGTTCTCGGCGAGGCTGGCCACGCGGCGCTGGATGGTATCCAGGTCGACGTTCATTTCCTTAGCCATAATCTCTTGTCCGGCGAGATCGTGGGGTACGAACTCATGGAGTGGCGGGTCGAGCAAGCGGATGTTGACGGGGCAGCCATCCATAGCCTCGAGGATACCCTTGAAGTCGGCCTTCTGGTAGGGCAGCAACTTGGCGAGAGCCTTCTCGCGGTCTTCTGGAGTGTCGGAGAGAATCATCTCGCGCATGGCAACGATTTTCTTGTCGTCGAAGAACATGTGCTCTGTACGGGTGAGTCCGATACCCTTTGCACCGAATGCGCGGGCCACCTGTGCATCGTGTGGAGTGTCGGCATTGGTACGCACCTGCAGTTTGGTGTATTTGTCGCAGAGGTCCATGAGCTCCTTGAAGTCACCGCTCAGCTCAGCAGCCTTTGTGGGCACCTCGCCGGCATAGACCTGACCTGTAGTACCATTGATGGAGATGTAGTCACCTTCTTTATATACTACGCCGTCGATCTCGACAGTCTTTGCATAGTAGTTGACATTGAGTGCGCCTACGCCCGAAACGCAGCACTTACCCATACCACGGGCCACCACAGCAGCGTGAGAGGTCATACCACCACGTGCGGTGAGGATACCCTCGGCAGCAGCCATACCAGCGAGGTCCTCGGGAGAGGTCTCGATACGTACGAGCACCACCTTGTGTCCGTCCTCATGCCATGCTTTAGCATCTTCGGCGTGGAACACGATCTGTCCGCATCCGGCACCCGGGCTTGCGGGCAGTCCCTGTGCGATCACCTTTGCCTGTGAGAGGGCCACCTTGTCGAATACGGGGTGGAGCAGCTCGTCGAGCTTCTGCGGCTCACAGCGCAAGATGGCGGTCTTCTCGTCGATCATGCCCTCGTGGAGGAGGTCGATGGCGATCTTCACCATGGCAGCACCTGTGCGCTTGCCGTTACGTGTCTGGAGGAACCAGAGTTTGCCCTCCTGCACGGTGAACTCCATATCCTGCATATCGCGGTAGTGGTTCTCGAGGCGCTCCTGGATGTCGTTGAGCTCAGCATAGATCTCGGGCATAGCCTCCTCCATGGAAGGATACTTGGCCACGCGCTCTTCCTCGCTGATGCCGGCACGCTGAGCCCAGCGCTGCGACCCGATCTTGGTGATCTGCTGCGGTGTGCGGATACCAGCCACCACGTCCTCGCCCTGTGCGTTGACGAGATACTCACCATTGAAGAGGTTCTCACCGTTGGCAGCGTCGCGGCTGAAGCAAACGCCAGTGGCTGAAGTGTCGCCCATGTTGCCGAACACCATTGCCATCACCGACACGGCAGTACCCCACTCATCGGGTATACCTTCCATCTTGCGGTAGAGGATGGCGCGGTCGTTCATCCAGCTGCGGAACACAGCGCAGATAGCGCCCCAGAGCTGCTCGATGGGATCGTTGGGGAAGTCTTTGCCTGTACGCTCCTTGATGGCTGCCTTGAAGAGGGCCACCAACTTCTTGAGTTCGTCTACAGAGAGGTCTTTGTCGAGCTTGATGCCACGCTCGGCCTTCACGCTCTCGATAATCTCCTCGAACGGGTCGATGTCCTCTTTGTTGACGGGCTTCATCTCGAGCACCACATCGCCGTACATCTGCACGAAGCGGCGGTATGAGTCATAGACGAAGTGAGGATTGTTGGTCTTGCGTACCATTCCCTCAGCCACCTCGTCGTTGAGACCGAGGTTGAGGATGGTATCCATCATACCCGGCATGGAAGCGCGGGCACCGGAGCGTACGCTCACCAACAGAGGATTCTCGGCATCACCGAACTTCGAGTTCATGAGGTCCTCGATGTGCTTTACTGCTGCGGTCACGTCGTCTTCAAGGATAGCCTTGATCTTCTCCTGACCTACTTCATAATACTCGTTGCAGCAATCGGTGGTGATGGTAAAACCTGGAGGCACGGGCACTCCTATAAGGTTCATCTCAGCCAGGTTGGCACCTTTGCCACCCAACTGCTCACGCATTTTGGCATTACCCTCAGCTTTTCCATTACCGAAGGTATAAACTCTTTTTTGTTCGCTCATAATTTGATTTATGGTTCTAAAATATAAGAATGTGTCTTTGAGATGCAAATATAATGCAAAAACATCGAACGGCAAAACTTTTCGGATTTTTTTTGCAAACAATAAGGCACATTGTCAAATCGGCAACAACTTGGTCTTTATAAGAAAACGCCTCACCACCCTATTTTCTTAAATAAATTGGTATATTGCAGAAAAACATCGATTGTTTTTTTGATTTTTAGGATTTTTAATCTATCTTTGCAGTCAACACCCCCAGATGAGCACTATCTCCTCATGGGTTGGTGTTTCATTCTTTCCCAATTCCGTCAAACCCTATAGAAAAACACCTCTAATTATGGCCAGGAACAAGAAGCCTTTACCCATCTACGAGAACGTGGTGATAGAAGACTGCGCCGCCGAGGGCAAATGCATTGCCCACGTAGACGAGAAAGTGGTTTTCATTCCATTCGTGGTGCCTGGCGACGTGGTCGACGTGCAGGTGCGCAAGAAGCGCAAGAACTACAACGAGGCCGAGGTCATCCGGCTGGTGGAGGCCAGTTCGCTCCGCGTGGCCCCGATGTGCCCCCATTTCGGTGTTTGTGGCGGTTGCAAGTGGCAGATTCTGCCCTATGAGGAACAGCTGAAGATGAAGCAACGCCAGGTTTTCGACCAACTCACCCGCATTGGCAAGGTGGAGTTGCCCGAGTTGCGCCCGATTCTAGGTTCGGCCAAGACCTCGGAATACCGCAACAAGATGGAATATGAGTGCTGCAACAAGCGATGGCTCACCCGTGACGAGATATCCAGCGGTACCGAATACACCAACATGAACGCGATAGGGCTGCACATCACCGGAGCCTTCGACAAGGTGCTTCCGATAGAGGACTGCCGACTGATGGACCATTTGCACAACGACATCCGCAATGCGGTGCGCGACTATGCCGACGCCCACCATATCCCCTATTTCGACATCCGCCAGCAGAAAGGCCTGCTGCGCAATATCATGATACGCAACTCGAACACGGGAGAGTGGATGGTGCTCGTGCAGTTCCATTTCGAGAGTGCCGACGACAAGGCCACCGCCATGTCGCTGCTCAGCCACCTGGCCGAGCGGTTCCCCCAGATTACCTCGCTTCTCTATGTGGACAACCAAAAGTGCAACGACACTTTCGGCGACCTCGACGTGGTGACCTTCAAGGGCAACGACCACATCTATGAGCTGATGGAAGACCTGCGGTTCAAGGTAGGTCCGAAGAGTTTTTACCAAACGAACACCGACCAGGCCCATGTGCTCTACTCGGTGGCCCGCGACTTTGCGTCGCTTACCGGCAACGAACTGGTTTACGACCTTTATACCGGCACTGGCACGATAGCCAATTTCGTGGCCAGGAAAGCCCGCCAGGTGATCGGCATCGAATATGTGCCCGAGGCCATTGAGGACGCCAAGGTGAACTCCAGGGAGAACGGCATTGCCAACACCCTCTTCTATGCCGGCGACATGAAGGACATCCTCACCGACGCCTTCATCGCGGAGCACGGCCGTCCCGACGTTCTCATCACCGACCCCCCACGTGCCGGCATGCATCCCGACGTGGTGCAGACCATCCTGCGCGCCCATCCCCGCCGCATCGTCTATGTGAGCTGCAACCCCGCCACCCAGGCCCGCGACTTAGCCGACCTCGACGGCCAATACCGCGTGGAGGCCGTGCAGCCCGTCGACATGTTCCCCCACACTCCCCATGTGGAGAACGTGGTGCTCCTCACCGCCCGCGAGCCCCTTTAGCCCCAATTGATTAATAACCATATTATCCTCAAAACCATCTACTATGAAAAAGAAACTATTGATTACGTGCATGCTGGCACTGGTGGCGCTCAGCATCAATGCGCAAGAAAAATGGTACGACAACATCAAGTTCAGCGGCTATGGAATGCTGCAGTACCAAGGACAGGATCCTGAAGGCAATCACTCAAACACCTTCAACCTGCGTCTGGCTCGTTTCATCCTCGACGGCAAGATTGGCGAATTCGACTGGAGAGCACAGATCCAGGGTACCAACGTAAAAGGTCCAGGTGAGCCTACCGTCCAGATCGTAGACCTCTATGCAGAATGGAGGAAATACCCTGAATTCAAAGTCCGCGCTGGTCAGTTCAAGCGTGCATTCACCTATGAGAACCCCACCCACCCCATCACACAGGGATGGCGTGGCTATGCCGATGTCATCAACAAGCTCTCTGCTTTTGGAGACCGTACAGGCGAGAAGTCTTCTGGTGGACGTGATATTGGTATCCAGGTGTCGGGTGACCTCTTCCCAAATGCAAGTGGACGCAAACTGTTCCATTATCAGGTAGGCGTTTATAATGGTGAGGGTGTCAACGAGAAGGACAAGGACAACCGCAAAGATATCATCGGTGGCGTATGGGTAATGCCTATCAAGGGTGTGCGCATCGGTGCTTTCGGATGGACAGGTAGCCGTGGTGGAATGCTTGACCCGCTGACCGGCAAGACTTGCAGTGTTGAGAAGAACCGCTATGCCCTCTCTGCCGAGTATGACCTGAATGACTACACTTTCCGTGCCGAGTATGTCCACAGCCAGGGTTGGGGTGCCAAATCTCCCGGCAACAACGTGCGTGAGATCTGCTACGAGAATGGCGACAAGGCCGATGGTTGGTATGTGTTCGGCATCGTGCCCATTATCAAGGGCAAGCTCTTCGGAAAAGCTCGTTACCAGTCCTACAGGAACCAGAAGGAATGGGCTACTTCAGTGAACCAGGTAGAGTGCGGTCTGAACTACCGCTTCACCAAGACTCTGGAGCTTCACGCTGAGTACTCTCACGTGAACGACCGCAGCCTCCCTGCCGACAAACACAACTACAACCTGATCGACGTTGAGCTCGACTTCCGCTTCTAATCGCTGGCACGATTTTCAAAAAACACAAACTACTGACTTATGATACGCGGGGCGCTGTGGGCGTCCCGCTTTTTTGTGGATGCGCCGCAGGTTTTTCGGAATAAAAGTAAAAAGCACACTTATTAACAAAAATTATTACTGCATGCGCTTGTGTTTAGTTAATAATTCGTAATTTTGTCATCACTATCAAAATTATCAACTTACTGTAATGAATATTCCATTAGTATTTTGGCTGGTCCCAATTGCCTCGGTGTGCGCATTGGGAATGGCTTGGTTCTTCTTCAAGCAGATGATGAAAGAAGACGAGGGCACACCAAGAATGAAAGAGATTGCTGAGTATGTGCGCCGTGGTGCCATGGCCTATTTGAAGCAGCAATACCGTGTGGTGCTCATTGTGTTTATCGTGCTGGCCATCATCTTCGCCTTTATGGCCTACGTGCTACACTGGCAGAACCCATGGGTTCCGTTTGCCTTCCTCACTGGCGGTTTCTTCAGTGGCCTGGCAGGATTCTTTGGCATGAAGACAGCCACCTACGCCTCGGCCCGTACCGCCAACGCCGCACGCCAGAGCATGGATGGCGGTCTGAAAATCGCCTTCCGTTCAGGAGCCGTGATGGGCCTTACTGTTGTAGGCCTCGGTCTGCTCGACATCGCCATCTGGTTCTTGGTACTCAACTACTTCTATCAAGGCGACAGCATGGCACTGATTACCATCACCACCACAATGCTGACCTTCGGTATGGGTGCCTCTACCCAGGCCCTGTTTGCCCGTGTGGGTGGTGGCATCTACACTAAAGCGGCCGACGTGGGCGCCGACATCGTGGGAAAGGTGGAAGCCGACATCCCCGAGGACGATCCCCGCAACCCCGCCACTATCGCCGACAACGTGGGCGACAACGTGGGCGACGTGGCCGGTATGGGTGCCGACCTTTACGAGAGCTATTGCGGCAGTATCCTGAGTACCGCCGCCCTGGGTGCCGTAGCCTTTGCCATGGTTCCCGACATGCAGCTGAGGGCCGTGATTGCCCCGATGCTGATAGCCTCTGTTGGCGTTTTCCTGAGCATCCTCGGCATCTATCTTGTAAGGACCAAGGAAGGGGCCACGATGAAGAACCTGCTCCACTCGCTCTCCTTAGGCACCAACGTCTCTGCCGTTCTCATTGCCGTTGCCACTTTCATCATTCTCTATCTGCTTGAAATAGACAATTGGCTCGGCCTGTCGTTATCGGTCATCTCAGGTTTGTTGGCCGGTGTAATTATTGGCCAGGCAACAGAATACTATACCTCACATTCGTACAAGCCCACCCAGAAAATCTCTGAAGCAGGTCTGACAGGCTCTGCCACCGTGATCATCAAAGGTATCGGAACGGGCATGATATCCACTTGTATCCCTGTGCTCACCATTGGCGTGGCCATCATCCTGAGTTATCTCTGTGCCAATGGTTTCGACCTGTCGATGAGCTCGAGCAGTTTGTCGCACGGACTCTATGGTATCGGTATCGCTGCCGTAGGCATGCTGTCGACCCTGGGCATCACGCTGGCAACTGACGCCTACGGACCCATTGCCGACAACGCCGGCGGAAATGCCGAGATGAGCGAGTTGGGCGAGGAGGTTCGTCACCGCACCGACGCCCTCGACGCCTTGGGCAACACCACTGCAGCCACCGGCAAGGGCTTTGCCATCGGTTCCGCTGCCTTGACCGCCCTCGCGCTGCTGGCCTCCTACATCGAGGAGGTGAAGATTGCCATGGAGCGTTCGCACATCGAACTGACCAACCTCAAGGGCGAGATCATCTCGGCTGCCAATGCCACCATACCCGACTTCATGAACTTCTTCCAGGTGAACCTGATGAACCCGAGAGTGCTGGTGGGTGCCTTTATCGGTGCCATGGCCGCATTCCTCTTCTGCGGTCTCACGATGGAAGCCGTAGGACGTGCCGCCCAGAAGATGGTGGAGGAAGTACGCAGGCAGTTCAAGGAAATCGCTGGAATCCTCGAAGGAACGGGCACTCCCGACTACAAGCGCTGCGTGGAGATATCCACCCGTGCTGCCCAGCACGAGATGATTTTCCCGTCGCTCCTGGCTATTGCCATCCCCATCGTCGTTGGCTTGCTCCTCGGCGTGGCCGGCGTCTTGGGACTGCTGGTGGGCGGACTCTCCTGTGGCTTCACCCTGGCAGTGTTCATGGCCAATGCCGGAGGTGCCTGGGACAATGCCAAGAAGATGGTAGAGGAAGGCAACTTCGGTGGAAAGGGCTCTTTTGCCCATAAAGCCACCATCGTTGGTGACACCGTGGGCGACCCGTTCAAGGACACCTCCGGACCAAGTCTTAACATCCTCATCAAACTGATGTCGATGGTGAGCATTGTGATGGCCGGTCTTACCGTAGCATTCATCTAAAGATTACTATGCATAATGAAGAAAAAGGCGGGATTTTTCCCGCCTTTTTCGTTGAATAATTTTCGAATTGAACACTTTTTAACAATATTTACGACTCTTCATTATACGCTGTTATGAAAGATTTGTAATTTTGCAGCGATTTTTCGGTTATTCTGCAGAAAATCCGTATTTTAATGCTAAAAGCCTTTAGGCCCCATTCCGGTCTGAGGCAAAAACAACAAGACAATCATGAGCAATTCAGAAGAGACTAAAACCAATAGCACCTCGAGCAGCCATCACCACCATCACCACTCCAGCAGCCACAGCGGCAAGAAGAGGAAGCACCGTCATCAAGATGACTCCGACCGTTTCAAGCGACATGGCCTTTCCGCCATTCGCCGCCGCAAGTTGGCAGCCAAGATTACTTATTGGACTATGGTGACCCTGGCCGTTGCTGTAGTGCTTGCCTACATCTATGTGTATATTTACACATAAGGCATTTTAGCATTCCTCGATATGAAATGCGTGAGCCCCAAAAAGTTCTGACTTTTTGGGGCTCACGCATTTTTTGGCATCGTTTGTGGGGAAAAACCTATTTCCTTGTCACCCTGAACCAGTCGGCCTCCACCCAGCCGCGGTCGGTGTTTCCGTCTGGCTCCACGCTCACCAGTCCGATTTTGGCTCCGATCCACTTTCCCTCACGCATTTTGAATTCCTCGCCGGCGGCACGGTATTTCTTGCCATCAAGACTGTAGTAGAATCTGCACTTCCCGTCGGCCACCACCATGCGCAGGTAGATATCGAGGTGTATTCCCGGCTTGTAGTCGATGACATCCTTCTCGGTGGGCTGGAGCGTGGCAATGGTGACAGCCGTCTCGGGCTTGTTCTTGTCGGCTGCATGGCACACGAGTTGCTGGAGTATGAACTCACCGCCCACCCTCTTGGCAACGATGGCCGAGTAGTCGAGTCCCATCATGATGAGTCCGCCCATCTGGTTATCGGCCTTTGAGGTGAGCCTGACTTTCGTCGTTGCCGTGAAATTGTCGGCAGGGGTTTTCTGCAGGAGCATGTTGGGCACGTCGAAGAGATTCACGGCATCCGCGCGGTGCTTGTGGTTATACACCCTGAAGGTGCCGAAAGCCGTGGGCATGCCAAACACCTGGTTGTAGTTGGCCTGCCACTGCCATTGCAGTCCCATGCGGTGGGACGAGAACTCGTCGGTCTCCACGGGGTTCACCACTTTCCACCCGCTGCGGGTTTTCGGTTTCCGGTAAGTGACGACCGGCTCGCCACAGTAGTCGCCATCCTTGTCGACACCCATCACGGGCCAGTTGTCCTTCCATGTCACGGGCTGCAGGTGCACCACGCGGCCATAGCACTCCTTGTCCTGGAAATGGAGGAACCAGTCCTCGCCCATGGCCGTATGCACCCATCCTCCCTGATGAGGTCCGTTAATGGCAGTCTTTCCCTGAGCCAGCACTTTCTTGGCCTCATAGGGCCCATAGGGTGACTTGGCGCGCATGGCGAGCTGGAATCCTGTAGGCACGCCTCCTGCCGGGCACATGATCCAGTACCATCCGTCGCGCTTGTAGAATTTCGGTCCCTCGCAGGTGCGGTTCTCCGTTCCATTTCCATCGAATACGATGACGGGCTCGGAGATGGGCTTGGTGCCCTCGGCATTGAGTTCGCGCACGGTAAGCACCGAAGCGAACCTTGACCTGCTGTTGGCCCATCCATTCACCAGATAGCATCGTCCATCGTCGTCCCACAACGGGCAGGTGTCAATCATTCCTTTCCCTGGTATCACGCAGAGCGGCTCGCTCCACTCCCCGGCAGGATCTTTCGTTTTCACCATGAACACGCCGAAGTCGGGGTCGCCCCAGTAGATGTAGAACTCGCCATTATGGTATCGGATGCTTGGAGCCCAGATGCCATTGCCGTGGCTGGGTGTGTCGAACACCTCCCTGGGCAGGAGTTGTCTCACGGCATACCCGATGATTTCCCAGTTGACAAGGTCCTTGGAGTGGAGCACGGGCAACCCGGGGATGCACTGGAACGAGCTGGCGGTGAGATAATAGTCGTCGCCCACCACACACACGTCGGGGTCGCTGTAGTCGGCATTGATGACGGGGTTGGTGTAGGTACCGTCGCCATTGTCGGGCGACCACACCTCCGACCGGTAATCTTGTTGAGCCATAGCCGTTGTAGTCAACAGCAACAAGCATACGGAAATGATTTTTCTCATGAGTTTGTCTTTGATTTATTATTCCATCAGTAGTTTGTATGTTCCATTCTCGTAGAGCACCCGCATCACGCTGAACTCACCGCGAGTGCGCTGTGCGAGGCCAAGGGCCACATGCCCCATGGTGCGACGGAGGTTGACCTCAACGCAAGGATGCAGCGCATAGTCCCGTTCCTGCCTCACCACCATCATATCGACGCCGAAAGGTCCCTGGTAGCAACCCTTGCACCACAGGCCCACCTCGCTCGCTATGAGGCTTGCCACGTTGTCGAGCGTGGTCAAATCGACGTATTGGGCCAGACGCAGGCGCTTCTCCTCCTCAGAGGCCAACCAGTTGCCCACGTATGCTCCATTGACGGTGTGGAAGAGCGACAATCCCTGAAATGTTGCCTGTCCATCACCGTCGGCCACGAACTCCATGGCGAAATCGGACACCTTCTCATAAAAAGGCTCCACCACCACGCTGCCCTGCCTCTGGATGACGTTCCTCACGAATCCCCCGAGGTTGGACTGTGGCCATTGCGAGGCGAAGCGCACCCCACGGCCGCTACTGCTCCATGGAGCCTTCACCACGAACTGGCCCCACCGTCTCGCCATGACATCAAGTTCACTGGCTTGCCTCACTTCCACACGCTCTCCCACCACACCCTCAGCCTTCTGTACGAGAGTCTGGAGCAATGGTATGGAACTGGCCCGGTGCGACAAGGTCCGCACCTTGCCGACTTGCTCGCCGGAGGGAAGGAAACGGCTGTCGACGCCACATTTGATGAGTTGGAACCTGAGGGCCATGTTCCATCCCCAAGGTCTTACCACCACTCCGTTCCGGGTCTTACCGGAAACCGTTCTGGAGTCGGAGAGTTGCACCCATTCCACATCGGCCAGCCATTTGTCTAATGGCTTGGCCATTTCCCGGGCACGAAGGGCATCATCCACGAGCACGATGTCGCCATCGTCAGCCCACAAAGCCGGGATGAACGCCAAATCGGTCCGCATCCCCCTTCCTGCGGCAGGAGGCGTGAACCTCTCCAGTCCGGAAGCGAGTGCCAGGTCGTGTTCGGGATTGAACAAATGGGCGACCTGCATCCCGGTTTCTCTGCCGAGTCGCCTTTCTTGTGTCAAAATAGCGAATAATGTAAAATTTGACGCAAAAATAGCAAAAAAAAATATATTTTGCAAACTACACTTTGCAAATACGGAGAAAAAATACTATCTTTGCAATCTATATAGACTTGAAGCGACCTTTTGCGCAGAATAAGATCAAAGAACAAACTATGGATGCCTTTTTCCGCACACACTCTTACCTGGTAGAGCACACTTGTGCTCCGGTGCGGCGTGGTCTGATGGACGAGATTGACTGGAACGACCGTCTGATCGGCATCAAGGGCACCCGTGGCGTGGGCAAGACCACCTTCCTGCTTCAGTATGCGAAAGAGCATTTCGACGTTCGCGACCGTCAGTGCCTGTACGTGAACCTCAACAATTTTTTCTTCCAGAAATTTGGCATTGAGGAGTTTGCAGCCCAGTTCTATCATCAGGGCGGCCGGGTGCTGCTTATCGACCAGGTGTTCAAGCAGAACAACTGGAGCGCGAGCCTGCGCAAGTGCTACGACCGTTTTCCCGACCTGAAGATTGTGTTCACGGGCTCGAGCGTGATGCGTCTGAAGGAAGAGAACCCAGAGCTCAACGGCATCGTGCACAGCTACAACCTGCGTGGTTTCTCCTTCAGGGAATTTCTCAACCTGAAGACAGGCAACGACTTCAAGCCCTACACGCTCGAGGAGATATTGACCGACCACGAGCACATCATCAAGCAGATATTGCCCAAGGTGCGTCCACAGGAATATTTCCAGGACTATGTGCACCATGGCTTCTACCCATTCTTCCAGGAGCACCGCAACTACTCGGAGAACCTGCTGAAGACCATGAACATGATGACCGAGGTCGATATCCTGCTCATCAAGAAGATAGAGCTGAAATACCTCACGAAAATCAAGCGCCTGTTCTATGAGCTGGCCGTTGATGGTCCGAAGGCTCCCAACATCAGCCAGTTGGCTATCGACATTGAGACCAGCCGTGCCACGGTGATGAACTACATCAAGTACCTGGCCGATGCCCGCCTCCTCAACATGATCTATCCCGTGGGCCAGTCGTTCCCGAAAAAGCCCACGAAGGTGATGCTCCACAACTCCAACCTGCTTTTTGCCATCTATCCCAGCAAGGTGGAGACACAGGACGTGATGGAGGCCTTCTTCGTCAACTCGATGTGGAAGGACCACAAGGTGAACCAGAGTGGCAAGGACAAGCACTACCTCATCGACAGAACCCGTAAATTCATTGTATGCGATGCCACCCAACCTGGCAGACAGAAACCTCTTCCCGACACCATCTATGCCCGCTACAACACCGAGGTGGGCAAGGGCAACCAGATACCGCTGTGGCTGTTGGGCTTCCTCTATTGAACTTATATATGTCTATTACAACAATTTTCACAAACATTATCATAACTTTTTAACCTTCTTAACATTCAACAATGGCAAAGGAAAAGAAATTTATCACTTGTGATGGTAACGAGGCAGCTGCACATATCAGTTATATGTTCAGCGAAGTAGCCGCCATCTATCCCATCACCCCGTCATCACCCATGGCGGAGCATGTTGACGAGTGGGCCGCCCGCGGCCGCAAGAACCTCTGGGGCCAAACCGTCTCTGTGCAGGAAATGCAATCGGAGGCAGGTGCCGCTGGTGCCGTTCACGGTTCGTTGCAGGCTGGTGCGCTTACCACCACCTTCACCGCCTCACAGGGCTTGCTGCTCATGATTCCCAACATGTACAAGATTGCCGGTGAGTTGCTGCCTTGCGTATTCGACGTTTCCGCCCGTACGCTGGCTTCCCACTCGCTGTGTATCTTCGGCGACCACCAAGACGTGATGGCATGCCGCCAGACTGGCTTCGCCATGCTTTGCGAGGGTAGCGTGCAGGAGGTGATGGACCTCACCGCTGTAGCCCACCTGGCATCTCTGAAGACCTGCGTGCCCTTCATCAACTTCTTCGATGGTTTCCGCACCTCTCACGAGTATCACAAGATCGAGCGTCTCGACAACGAGGATATCCTCCCATTGGTCGACGAGGCCGACATCAAGCGTTTCCGCGACCGTGCCCTCACTCCCGAGCGCCCCGTCACCCGTGGTACCGCAGAGAATCCTGAGACCTTCTTCACCCACCGCGAGGCCTGCAACAGCTACTACGACTCCGTGCCCGAGGTAGTGGAGGAGTACCTGGCCAAGATCAGCGAGATCACCGGCCGTGAGTATCACCTCTTCTCCTACTATGGAGCCGAGGATGCCGACCGCATGATCATCCTGATGGGTTCGGCCAGCGATGCTGCCCGCGAGGCCATCGACCACCTGAACGCCAACGGCGAGAAAGTGGGTATGCTGAGCGTACACCTCTATCGTCCGTTCTCCGTGAAGCACCTGCTTGCATCCGTTCCCAAGACGGTGAAGAAGATTGCCGTGCTCGACCGCACGAAGGAGCCCGGTGCCGAGGGCGAGCCTCTCTACCTCGACGTGAAGTCGGCCTACTACGATGTGGAGGACCGTCCGCTCATCGTTGGCGGCCGTTATGGTCTGGGTTCGCACGACACCACTCCGGCACAGATCATCTCCGTGTTCAACAACCTGGCCATGCCAGAGCCCAAGAACCACTTCACCATTGGTATCGTCGACGACGTGACCTTCACCTCGCTGCCTGTTGTTCCCGAGCTGGCTCTCGGTGGCAAGAGCATGTTCCAGGCCAAGTTCTACGGTCTGGGAGCCGACGGTACGGTAGGTGCCAACAAGAACTCCGTGAAGATTATCGGCGACAACACCGACAAGTATTGCCAGGCCTACTTCAGCTACGACTCGAAGAAGTCGGGTGGTTTCACCTGCTCACACCTTCGTTTCGGCGACGAGCCCATCCGCTCTACCTATCTGGTGACCACGCCTAACTTCGTGGCATGCCACGTGCAGGCCTATCTGCACATGTACGACGTGACCCGTGGCTTGCAGAAGAACGGTACGTTCCTGCTCAACACCATCTTCGAGGGTGATGAGCTGGCCCGCTTCATGCCCAACAAGGTGAAGCGCTACTTCGCCGAGAACAACATCACCGTCTACACCATCAACGCCACCAAGATTGCCCAGGAGATTGGCCTTGGCAACCGCACCAACACCATCCTCCAGTCGGCATTCTTCCGCATCACCCAGGTGATTCCCGAGGAGCTGGCCGTGGAGCAGATGAAGAAGTTCATCGTGAAGTCGTATGGCTCGAAGGGTGAGGACGTGGTGAACAAGAACTACGCTGCCGTAGACCGTGGCGGTGAGTACAAGAAGTTCGACATCGACCCCGCATGGGCCAACCTGCCCGACGACGCTGTGGTGGAGGACGACGCTCCCGCATTCGTGAAGGAAGTGGTGCGCCCCATCAACGCCCAGGCTGGCGACCTGCTGCCCGTGAGCACCTACGTGAACTTCGGTACCACCGACGGTTCGTGGGAGGTGGGCACAGCCGCTTACGAGAAGCGCGGTGTGGAGGCCTTCGTTCCCGCTTGGAACCTCGACAACTGTATCCAGTGTAACCAGTGCGCCTATATCTGTCCTCACGCTGCCATCCGTCCGTTCGTCCTCACCGACGAGGAGCTGGCCGGCTACAAGGGCAAGACCATCGAGATGAAGGCTCCGAAGGCCATGAAGGGCATGCACTTCGCCATCCAGGTGTCGGTACTCGACTGTCTGGGCTGCGGCAACTGTGCTGACATCTGCCCGGGCAACCCGAAACTGGGCAAGGCCCTCACCATGGTGCCCTACAACCCCGACAACGAGGCCATGAAGCAAGAGGCTGCCAACTGGGAATACTGCGTGAAGAACGTGAAGTCGAAGCAAGACCTGGTAGACATCAGGAGCAACGTGAAGAACTCGCAGTTCGCACAGCCGCTCTTCGAGTTCTCGGGAGCCTGCGCTGGTTGCGGTGAGACACCTTACGTGAAGCTCATCTCCCAACTCTTCGGCGACCGTGAGATGATTGCCAACGCCACTGGCTGTTCGTCCATCTACTCCGCCTCCATCCCATCCACACCTTACACGAAGAACGAGAAGGGACAGGGCCCAGTGTTCAACAACTCCCTGTTCGAGGACTTCTGCGAGTTTGGTCTCGGTATGGCTCTCGGTGTGAAGAAGATGAAGGAGCGCATTGCCAAGCTGCTCTGCGAGGCATGCGAGAACTGCGACGTCACTCCCGAGTACAAGGCTCTGGCCGAGGAGTGGATTGCCAACAAGGACGATGCCGACAAGACCAAGGAGATTGCTCCGAAGTTGCGTGCCGAGATTGCTGCCTGCGCTGCCAAGGGTTGCGAGACCTGCAAGGAACTGCAGACCCTCGACCACTATCTCGTCAAGAGAAGCCAGTGGATCATCGGTGGCGACGGTGCCTCCTATGATATCGGCTACGGTGGTCTCGACCACGTGATTGCCGCTGGCGAGGACGTGAACATCCTGGTGCTCGACACCGAGGTATACTCCAACACCGGTGGTCAGGCCTCGAAGGCCACCCCACTTGGCGCCATCGCACAGTTTGCCGCTCAAGGCAAGCGCATCCGCAAGAAAGACCTTGGCATGATTGCCACCACCTACGGCTATGTATATGTGGCACAGATTGCCATGGGCGCCGACCACGCCCAGTGTCTGAAGGCCATCCGCGAGGCTGAGGCATGGCATGGACCTTCAATCGTCATCGCCTACGCTCCATGTATCAACCACGGTCTGAAGGCCAAGGGTGGCATGGGCAAGAGCCAGGCCGAGGAGAAGAAGGCCGTCGACTGCGGCTACTGGCACCTGTGGCGCTACAATCCCGCTCTTGGCGAGGAAGGCAAGAACCCGTTCACACTCGACTCGAAGGAGCCCGACTGGAGCAAGTTCCACGACTTCCTCATGGGCGAGGTGCGCTACCTCAGCGTGAAGAAGGCTTATCCCAACGAGGCCGAGGAACTCTTTGCCGAGGCCCAGAAGATGGCCCAGCTGCGCTACAAGACCTATGTGCGCAAGCAGGCTGAGGACTGGAGCGAGGAGGCTTAATCCCTGCCCCACACACGATGAGAAACCATCTTCTCACCTAATATCAATTATCCCGCCAGCCACGAGGTTGGCGGGATTTTTATTAGGTAAATGGAGTGTTCATCAATTTTTACGTTGTGCAGTTTTTTTTAAGTTAAATAACTTAAAAGAATTATACAAGTAATCATTTTAATGTATATCTTCGCACCGAATTTTTAATTCTAATATGTTTTACTAAACCAATTGAAAAAAATGAAAAAATTCTTTTTGCTTGCAATGGCCGCTGTTGCCATGACATTCACCGCTTGTAAGAACGAGCCCGCAGCTCCCGCTGAGCCCGAAGCTCCCGCAGAGGAAGTAGTTCTGATTGAGACTGACTCCATCGCCAAGGTAGTCGAGGCTGCCGACAGCACACAGCTCAGCTCGCTGCTCACCACCGTTCAGGAGCAGATCGAGACTCTGAAGAACACCGATCCCGCAAAGGCTAAGGAGTATCTCGTTACCATCCAGAACTTCCTGAAGGAGAATGCCGACAAGATCAAGGCATTTGTTGGTACCGGTACTGTTGCCTCTTTGGTAGACCAGGTGACCAAGTTTGAGCTTCCCGATGTAGTTGACGCCGCTCAGGACATCGCCGAGGGTGCTGCCGACGCTGCTGCTGACGCTGCCGAGGGTGCTGTTGACGCTGCCAAGGACGCTGCTGCCGATGTGAAAGACGCTGCTGTTGACAAGGCCAACGAGGCTGTTGACGCTGCCAAGGGTGCCGTTGAGGACGCCAAGAATGCCGCTGCCGACAAGGCTGCTGAGGCTGTCGACGCTGCTGCCGACAAAGTAAAGGGTGCTTTAGGCAAATAAGCATCATCATTAAAGCATAGAAAAGAAGACTTTGGCCGCAGGCTCACATGAACCTGCGGCCTTTTTTCTCCCCAGTTGTCTTCAAAGAGAGACAACATCTCATTAACCACAAAAACCAGCCGAAGAAATGAAAAGAGGAAAAGCCATTTGCGAAGCCCTGAAGGATGTGCGCCGCAAAATAGCCCGCGCCAACGGCATCAGCTATACTCCCAACGAGTGTCATCACGAGGGCGAGTGTGCCGGCACATGCCCTGCCTGCGAGAGCGAGATGCGCTATCTGGAGCGCCAGCTGAGCCTCCGCCAACTGGCTGGCCAGACCATCCGTGTGGCCGGTGTGTCGCTCGGCATGATGGCCGTCCTGGGCAGTTGCCACATCGCCCAGCCCAACGGATATATGGAAGGAGAGCGCATACCATACGACAGCACAGAAAACGTGGGCACCGACACCACAACCACTATGGAACAGGCAGCCCCAGTGATTCAGGCAGAATAATCAAAGGCACGTTTCATACGTCAGCGGGGGAGCACGCAATGTGCTCCCCCGCTGACGTATGGTAGAATTCTGACAATACTATCTGATTCTGTCGGCTGCCCTCACCAGTTTCTCATCCTTGATGATGCCCCTGCGGGCCAGGATATAGAGGATGAGCGAGACGGCTGGAAGAGCGGCTGTGAAAGACATATCGAGATGACAGCTCTCTGGCTGTGTGGCAAAAACATAATAGGCACACAATGCCATCCACACCAAGATGAGCAAGATATTGACAACACACAACCGTGCTTGCAACATCCTGTTCTTAAAGAGGAAAATGGCAAAAACAGCGATGGGACAAGTGAGCAGCAGCACAGCGAACATGGGCCATACCGACAAATCTCTCATGCCCTCGGGCGTTACCTTCCAAAGGTTGGTCATCACCGTGTAGCCCCCTAACTCTGGCTCATGGAAAGTAGCCACTGGCAGACAGAGGCACACGATGGTGAGCACCAGCGCCAAGAACAAATATACGGTCTGTATTCTCTGCAGCATGCCTTATTGCTCTTTTGACGGGTCGCGCCAGAACACGTTGCCCTCGATGAATTCCTGGGTAGCGAGCAGTGTGGCCTTGGGTAGTTTCTCGTAGTAGCGCGAGATCTCTATCTGCTCACGGTTCTCGAACACCTCCTCGAGGGTGTCGTTGTATGAGGCAAACTCTGTCAGTTTCTTGCTCAGGTCTTGCTTGATCTCAATAGAGATCTGGTTGGCACGTTTCGAGATGATGGCCACGCTCTCATAGATATTACCAGTCTCCTGGCACAGGTCCATGATGTTGCGGGTGACGGTGTTGACAGGTGCTTTTGATTTCTTGTAGTCCATATTTGAATTAAAAAATGAATATTTGATTGACCTAAAAATGATAACGGGAAAAATCAGTTCTCTTCCTTGGTGAATTTCTTGCAAGTCTGGATGTATTTCTCGGCCAGGTTCTTGTGAGGCGAGTCGGGATACTCGTTGAGGAAGCCATAGCACTCGTCCTCGGCATCGCGGAAGCGGTCGAGACGACGTGCCTCCACACTCTGCTGTGCCAGTTCGTACTTGCTCTTCATCACCAGAACGGCGAAGTCCTCACGCCTACGGCTGTAGGGATAGTCGCGGATGGCGTTCTGCGCCGTAATGATGCAGGCCTCGTAATTGCTGCCCCCGTTGGTGCAGTTGCCGAAATACGACCCGAGGTCGTAATAGAGTTTGGCCGAGAGGAGCTCCTTCTCCACCAACTTGTCCTGCAACTCATAGAGACGCGAGTGTGCAGCCTCCTTCAGCTGGGCATTGGGATAGAGGTCGAGATACTCCTGGAAGGCAGCGATGGCCGACACGGTAGGAGTCTGGTCGAGCCTTGGCTCCGGGGTGCTCATATAGAGGCTCTGCCCGGTATAGAACGAAGCCATCTCGGCAAAGGTGCCCTTGGGATAGGAAGTATAATAGCGCTTGAAATACTGTGCGGCCGTCTCATAGTCCTTGGAGCAGAAAGCCGACATGGCAAGCATATACAGACTCTCCTGGCCACGGTCTGTGCCTTTGAGAATGGTGACGATATCCTGCAAGATGGTGACCGCACGGACATACTTGCCATTGGCGAAGCACTCCTTGGCATACTCGTATTTGTAGTCGTAGTCGGTGCTCTTGAGCACTTTGTTGTACTCATTGGCGCAACCCGAGAGCAAAAGCACCATGCACACAGAGATAAAGAGACTTTTCTTCATATATTTGCACTTTGACCTGCAAAATTACACATAATTCCCCTAATCGCAAAACCCGACTACATTTTTTAGCAAAAAATCACGATTATAGTGGATGTATTTAAGGTATTTTTGATTACCTTTGAGGTTCATTAGCCAACAAGACGGCTTTTGACCACAAAGAACAGACGACCCAATGGATTTCAAACTCACCTCGAAATACCGCCCCACCGGCGACCAGCCACAAGCCATCCGTGAACTCACCGAGGGCTTGCAGCGTGGCGACCGCGCCCAAGTGCTGCTTGGTGTCACTGGCTCGGGCAAAACCTTCACCGTGGCCAACGTGATTGCGGCGGTGAACCGTCCCACCCTCATTCTGAGCCATAACAAGACCCTCGCGGCCCAACTCTATGAGGAGATGCGTGGTTTCTTTCCCGAGAACGCGGTGGAGTACTATGTGTCGTACTACGACTATTACCAGCCCGAGGCCTACCTACCCCACTCCGACACCTACATCGAGAAAGACCTCTCCATCAACGAGGAGATCGACAAGTTGCGCCTCTCTGCCGTTTCCTCACTGCTCAGCGGCCGCAAGGACGTGGGGGTGGTGTCGTCGGTGTCGTGCATCTATGGCATGGGCGGTCCGACGGCGATGGCCGAGAGCGTCATCAAGCTGCACAAAGGCCAGACCCTTGCCCGCAACATGCTGCTCCGCCGTTTGGTCGACGCCCTCTACGTGCGCAACGACATCGACCTGCAGCGCGGCAACTTCCGCGTGAAGGGCGACACGGTGGACATTTTCATGGCCTACAGCGACAATGTGGTGCGCGTGACCTTCTGGGACGACGAGATCGACAGCATCGAGGAGGTGGACGCCCTCACCTACCACCGTATGGCCACGTTCGAGGACTACCAGATTTATCCTGCCAACCTCTTTGTGACGTCGAAGGAGCAGCAAGCCCTTGCCATCCACCACATCCAGGACGACCTGGTGAAGCAGATTGACTTCTTCAACGAGATGGGCGACCCTATCCGTGCCCAGCGCATCAAGGAGCGTGTGGAATACGACATGGAGATGATCAAGGAGTTGGGACACTGTTCGGGAATAGAGAACTACTCACGCTATTTCGACGGCCGCGAGGCCGGTCAGAAGCCCTACTGCCTGCTCGACTTCTTCCCCGACGACTATCTGATGGTGATAGACGAGAGCCATGTGAGCGTGCCCCAGATCAATGCCATGTATGGCGGCGACCGAGCCCGCAAGACCAACCTCGTGGAGTATGGGTTCCGTCTGCCCGCCGCCTTCGACAACCGTCCGCTGCGCTTCGACGAGTTCCAGCAGATGGTGCACCAGGTAATTTACGTCTCGGCCACGCCAGCCGACTTCGAACTCAACGAGGCCGAGGGCGTGGTGGTGGAGCAACTCATCCGTCCCACGGGCCTGCTCGACCCCGAGATTGAGGTCCGTCCAAGCGAGAACCAGATTGACGACCTGATGGACGAAATCCTCACCCGCGTGCACCGCAACGAGCGTGTGCTCACCACCACGCTGACGAAGCGCATGGCCGAGGAGCTCACCGAGTATCTGCTCAACAATGGTGTGAGGACCAACTACATTCACAGCGACGTGGCCACCCTCGACCGCGTGAAGATCATGAGCGACTTCCGTGCCGGTGTCTTCGACGTGCTGGTGGGCGTGAACCTGCTGCGCGAGGGCCTCGACCTGCCCGAGGTGTCGCTGGTGGCCATCATCGACGCCGACAAGGAAGGGTTCCTGCGCAGCCACCGTGCGCTGACTCAGACTGCCGGACGTGCCGCCCGTAACGTGAACGGCAAGGTGATCATGTATGCCGACACCATCACCGAGAGCATGCAGAAGACCATCGACGAGACCAACCGCCGCCGCACCATCCAGATGCGCTACAATGCCGAGCATGGCATCACCCCGCAGCAAATCGTGAAGGAGATCAAGGGCGACCTGGTGAAGCCCAGCGCCGAGGCCACTGCCCCAAGCTACGGCAATGCCTATATCGAGCCCGAGAGCAGCCGCATGGTGGCCGACCCCGTGATGCGCACGATGACTCCCGACGAGCTGAGGACCAGCATTGCCGAGAGCACACGCCTAATGAACGAGGCCGCCCGCCGTCTCGACTTCCTGCAGGCCGCCCAATATCGCGACGAGGTGCTACGGCTGCAAGACCTGCTGGCTCAGCGGGAAGGCTCAACGATGTGAAGCTGAAAGAAGTTCTGAGAGATATTACAAAATCGTTAATCTTGCCTAATCATTTGCTGTTCTCGCCTAATCTTTGTATTTTTGCACAATCAATTCAAACGAAAATGAGAAAATTATATTTATGCCTTTTCCTCTTCCTGCCTCTTGCCATCTGGGCACAGGGCGAATGGGAGGTGCCTGACGCCACTCCCAGCACGCAAGTCAAGACCAAGGCAAAGAAGGAGCAGAAA
>ONSV01000043.1 GCA_900320585.1 uncultured Prevotellaceae bacterium
TGATGACAGAGGACTTTGCCCCCTACCGCGACGCGCTCTTCATCAGTTCGACGGCCGGCTACGACATGTGGGAGGGACCCTATGGCAACTGGGGTTCGCGCAAGTACCTCTTCGCCAGCCTCGACCAAAGCCTGCGTCGCATGCACCTCGACTATGTCGACCTGTTCTACAGTCACCGCTACGACCCCGAGACCCCTCTCGAGGAGACCCTCCAGGCGCTCGTCGATATCGTGCGCGCTGGCAAGGCGCTCTATGTAGGCATCTCGCGCTGGCCGCTCGAGGCCCTGCGCTTTGCCGATGAGTACCTGCGCAGCCGCGACGTGCCCCTGCTCATCTACCAGGGCAAGCTCAACCTGCTCGACCGGTCACCACAGGAAGAGGGCATCCTTGACTACTGCCATGAGCACGGCATCGGGTTCATCTCGTTCTCGCCCTTGGCACAGGGCCTGCTCACCGACCGCTACCTGAACGGTATCCCGTCTGACTCGCGCATGTCGCGCGGCGGCTCGCTCAGCAGCAATGTCCTCACACCCCAACTGCTGCAACAGTTGCGCGACCTCAACAGTCAGGCCGAGGCACGTGGCGAGACCCTTGCCGAGATGGCCCTGTCGTGGATCCTGGCCCAAAAGGGTGTCACCTCGGTGCTTGTAGGTGCCAGCAGCACCGCCCAATTGGAGAAGAACATGCGGTGCATCCATGCCCAACCCTTCGAATAGCATCTTTCCGCATCACGCCAAGACACCGACCATAAAAAATCGCTAATCACCTGCTGGATGATTAGCGATTTTTTATTTTTTGTGCCCAAGAGGCACATCCGTAGTCATTTCAAACGGCAACGTGGCCTTGTTGCCGGCAAGGGTCACAGCGACTATTCCTCGCTGAAGTCCTCTTTGCCTACCCCGCAGATGGGGCAAACCCAATCCTCTGGAAGATCCTCGAAAGCAGTTCCTGGCTCAATGCCGTTGTCGGGGTCGCCCACCTCGGGGTCGTAAACCCAACCACAAGTGTCACATACGTACTTCATAATGTAAAATGTATTTAGTGAGTAAAAGAATTATCGATGATCGAGCACATACTCCACCCTCTCTATCACCATTTCGGGCGTGATGTCGCGCAGACAAGCCCAGTCGCCCCTCACACAGGGTTTGTTGCCATAGATGCTGCAGGGGCGGCAAGGCAGGCTGACCTGCACGATGTTGGCATCTGTCTGTCCCCATCCTAAGAAGCCCGCATAAGGATGGGTAGCCCCCCACACGCTCACCACGGGAGTGCCCACAAGCGACGCCAGATGCTGGTTGGCACTGTCCATCGACACCATCACGTCGAGATGGCTCATCAGGATCAACTCCTCGGGAAGGCCTTTAAGAAGGTCGGCGGCGGCAAAGCACCGCGGAATGTCGGCACACCATCTCGAGAAAGTCTCGCGCTCCTTCCTTCCTCCGCCAAAGAGGAAGATGCGCGCGTTGGGGTGCTTTTGCAGGAGCATACGCACCACCTGCTCGGTCTTCTCGGGCTCAAGCACCTTTCCCTGATGGGCGGCGAACGGAGCCACGCCAATCCATTTCTCAAACGTCTTCTTCTCTTGCAGGTCGGCAGGCGACAGCAGGCGAAGGTTGCCGCCCTGAGGGGGAAATATGGACTTGAACTCCAGCCTCACGGGGTAACCCAGGCGGGAGAGCACGTCGGCATAGTTCTGAAACGATGTGGGCAGCTGCACCATCTGCTTGTCTTTCTGCCTGACGAGCCGGCGCTTGCCTGTGCGGTGCTTGTCGATGTGCGCCACATGGTAACCATCGATGAGAAAGCGCTGTCGCAGGTAATGGGTGCGCAGCACCCCATGCATGTCGGCCACGGCAGTGAAATGCTTGGCCTTGAGCCGCCGGTAGAGCGCGTTGAGCCCGGTGATGCCTTTCATCTCCTTTTTCACGTCGACCTCCATGAACCCCACGTTAGGTGCAAGGCCGTCGAAGAAGGGTCGGGCGAAGCCACGACTAAGCACCGTTATCCTGAGATGGGGATACTGTGTGGCCAATGAATAGACCACAGGCACCATCATCGCCACGTCGCCCAGCGCAGAAAAACGGATAATCAGGAGATGCTCGTTACTTGATGACATGACTCTACTTTTTCTTGTAAAGCACAGGATTGGTGGACGGGTCGTTGTACATCTTCATCTGCCGATAGGTCTTCATGTACTTGCGGCCGGCAGCGATGTCATCGAGCAACTGGTCGATGGCCGTCGACAGGTCGCGCTGCTGCTCGAGCAACACAGCCAACTTCCCCTTGCAGCGCTCCAGATGAGCCTGGTCGGCATCCTTGCGCTCCACCTGCTCACGCATATGGTAGATTTTCAGTGCGAGGATGGAGAGCCTGTCGATGGCCCATGCCGGACTCTCGGTATTGATACGGGCGTCGGGGAGCACGTTCACGTCGCTGTACTGGTGGAGGAAATAGGAGTCGATCTGCTCCACCAGGTCGGTACGGTCCTGGTTGCTGCGGTCGATGCGCCGCTTGAGCGAGAGCGCCTCCAGCGGGTCGATGTGCGGGTCGCGGATCAAGTCCTCAAGGTGCCACTGCACCGCATCAATCCAGCACTTCAGGTAAAGTCGGTTCTCGAGCGAGTCACGGTCGTAGGGATTGTTGATGGGCGTGTCCACATTGTCGAGGATGTGATAATCGTTGACAGCCTTGCTGAAAACCTCGTTGTATTTATCAGTGTTTGACATATTTTCCGTAATTAATGATTTAAGTCCGAACAAGGACGAACAATATGCAAATATAACAATTATTCGATGACGTCACAAATTATTGCCTCTTTTTTTTCCTTGTGGGGGCAAAAAACTGCACAATCGTATGGTGTTTGTGCAATGGGACTTGCTTTTTTCTTAAAAAAATTTGCACACATGGATAAAAATTCGCACCTTTGCACCCGGATTTCAAAATGAAAGAATATTAATAAACATTTAAAGCAAAAGTATTATGTCAGAAATCGAAAAAAAAGTTAGGGACATTATCGTTGACAAACTCTGTATAAGTGAGGATGAGATTAAGCCAGAGGCAAGCTTCCAGAATGACCTGGGCGCCGACTCTCTCGACACCGTAGAGTTGATTATGGAGTTTGAGCGTGTATTCGAGGTGAACATTCCCGACGAGGATGCCGAGAAAATCGCCACTGTTGGTGACGCCATCGCCTATATCGAGGAGCACAGCAAATAACCCTACCTTCATACCCTTTTTTATGGTTTATAGTTGTCGGCACCGATAGTACATGCCGTCACTATAAACCATAAAATTTAATGTTGAATTTCATACAGATAACTTAATGGAACTTAAGAGAGTAGTAGTAACAGGCCTTGGTGCCGTCACGCCAATAGGCAACTCTCCCGAGGAGACTTGGAAGAATGCTATAGCCGGTGTGAGCGGTGCGGCCGAAATAAAAGGTTTCGACAGCAGTCTTTTCAAGACACATTTCGCCTGCGAGGTAAAAGACCTGGCCATCACCGACTTCCTTGATGGAAAGGAGGCCCGGAAGATGGACCGCTACACCCAACTTGCCATGATAGCCGCCATCCAGGCCGTGAAAGACAGCGGCATGGACCTTGACCAGGAAGACAAGAACCGCATCGGCGTGATTTACGGTGTGGGCATTGGCGGTATCAAGACCTTTGAAAACGAAGTGAAACTTTATGGTGCCCACGAGGCAGCCGGTCCGAAATTCAGCCCGTTCTTCATCCCGAAGATGATTGCCGACATCGCTTCCGGACAGATTTCCATCCATTTCGGTTTCCATGGTCCCAACTATACCACCACATCAGCCTGTGCCTCTTCGAGCAACGCCCTGGCCGATGCCTTCAACCAGATTCGTCTGGGCAAGGCCAATGCCATCGTTGCCGGTGGTGCCGAGTCTGCCATCTGCGCCTGCGGCGTGGGCGGCTTCAATGCAATGAAAGCCCTCTCCACCCGCAACGACGACCCCACCACCGCCTCACGCCCCTTCAGCAAGAGCCGCGACGGTTTCGTGATGGGCGAGGGTGCCGGATGCCTCATCCTTGAGGAGTTGGAGCATGCCAAGGCCCGTGGTGCCAAGATCTACGCCGAGATGGTGGGCGAGGGCGAGAGTGCCGACGCCTATCATATCACCGCCTCACACCCCGAGGGTCTGGGAGCCCGCCTGGTGATGGAGAACGCCCTCCGCGACTCCGGTCTGCGCCCCGAGGACATCGACTACATCAACGTTCATGGCACCTCGACCCATGTGGGCGACATCTCCGAGGTCAAGGCCATCAAGGAAGTGTTTGGCGAGTCGGCCTACAAGCTCAATATCAGCAGTACGAAGTCGATGACGGGCCATCTGCTCGGTGCCGCCGGTGCCGTGGAGGCCATGCTCACCATCCTTGCCGTGCAGAACGACATTGTTCCTCCCACCATCAACCACGACGAGGACGACAAGGACGAGGAGATCGACTACAACCTCAACTTCACCTTCAACAAGGCACAGAAGCGCACCGTGAGAGCCGCCATCAGCAACACCTTCGGCTTTGGCGGTCACAACGCATGTGTCGTTTTCAAGAAATATGCTGAATAATCTTATTGACAGGATAAGGCTCCCTTTCCGCAAGGAAAAGGAGCTTTATTTGTCTATTTACCACATCCTGGGATTCTTCCCCAAAAACATCAGTTACTACAAGCAAGCCCTGATGCACAAGAGCATCATGAGGCGTGAGAAAGGCAAGCCCATCAACAACGAGCGGCTGGAGTTTCTCGGCGACGCCATCCTCGATGCCGTTGTGGGCGACATCGTATACCACCACTTCGAGGGGAAACGCGAGGGATTCCTCACCAACACCCGTAGCAAGATCGTGCAGCGCGAGACCCTCAACAAGCTCGCCAACGAGCTGGGCATCACCAAACTCATCCTGTCGTCGGGCAACAACGGCTCACACAACAGCTACCTGGGCGGCAATGCCTTCGAGGCGCTGGTGGGTGCCGTCTATCTCGACCAGGGCTACAGCGCTTGTATGCGGTTCATGGAGAACCGCATCCTCGGCCAGCTCATCGACATCGACAAGGTGGCCTACAAGGAGGTGAACTTCAAGAGCAAGCTCATCGAGTGGAGCCAGAAAAACCGCGTCGACATCGAGTTCCGCCTCCTTGAGCAGAAGAAAGACCAGGGTGGCAGTCCCACCTTCTGCTACCAAGTGTTCATCGAAGGAAGAGAGGGTGGTGTAGGCAGTGGATACTCGAAGAAGGAGAGCCAGCAACTGGCCTCAAAACTCACACTCGAGAAGCTGCGTCGCAAACCCCAGTTCATCGAGGCCGTCTTCAATTCCAAGGCCAACCGCACCAAGATGGAGGAAATGCCTGTGGAGAACGTGCCCGACACCGAACAGAAAGAAGACTTCATCATCACCCAACCCGACCCCGAAGACAAGGCCCCACGCAACAAGAAGAGTGCCAGGCGCCCCGTGGAAAACGATACTGAAATACCCGCTGAGCAACCCACGACGAATAACACCGACGACGTGGACGAGTTCGACCTGAGCGACATCACCGCCACCCCCAAGAACAGTCGCGAGGACATCATCGCCGCCGCCGAGGAAGCCGCCTTCGCCAGCGAATAACCCCCTTCGGACATCCCATCCATACGGCACGCATTTCCGTGCCGTGTATCTCCCTCTGCTGTCACAGCAGGGGGATTGCCGTTAAAAATAGTGAAAACCACAACTATTACAAAAGTTTGGGGTAAATTTGCATTTCCATAGTTTTGCCCTACGGGCAATATCACAAAACGAGAAAATGAGCATAACGAAAATAGCCAGTTTGGTCTTCTCTGCCCGGCAGAAAGAACTCGACCGCCACTATCATGATGCCGAGGCCCTACAGAACCATGTGCTGCACCGGCTGATAGAACGTGCCCGTGACACCGAATATGGCATCAATCATCTTTTCAGTTCTACCAAGAACTATGAGCAATTCGCACAGAACGTGCCCGTGAACACCTACGAGGAACTGAAGAACGACATCGACCGCATGCGCCATGGTGAGCACGACGTGCTGTGGCCCGGCAGCGTGAAATGGTATGCCAAGTCGTCGGGCACCACCAACGACAAGAGCAAGTTCATCCCCGTGAGCAACGAGGGACTGCAGCACATCCACTATGCCGGCGGGTTCGACTCCGTGGCCCTCTACCTGCGCAACAACCCCAAGAGCCGCATCTTCGACGGCAGGGCCCTCATCCTCGGAGGCAGCCATGCGCCCAACTACGACTTCAGCAACTCGCTGGTGGGCGACCTGAGCGCCATCCTCATCGAGAACATCAACCCCCTGGCCAACCTGGTGCGCGTGCCGTGCAAGAAGACCGCCCTGCTCTCCGACTTCGAGGTGAAACGCGACCGCATCGCCCGTGAGACCATCAACAAGAAGGTGACCAACATCTCGGGCGTGCCCTCATGGATGCTCTCCGTGCTCACCCGTGTGCTCGAGATCTCGGGCAAGAGCAACATCACCGAGGTATGGCCCGACCTTGAGGTGTTCTTCCATGGTGGCGTGGCCTTCACTCCCTACCGCCAGCAGTACAAGGAAATCATCCCCTCGCCCAATATGCACTACATGGAGACCTACAATGCCAGCGAGGGCTTCTTCGGCCTGCAAGACGACCCCAACGACAGCGCCATGCTCCTCATGCTCGACTACGATATCTTCTACGAGTTCATCCCCATGGAGGAGATCGACAAGGAGCATCCCACCGTGGTGCCACTGAGCGGCGTGCAGACGGGGCGCAACTATGCCATGGTCATCTCCACCTCGTGCGGACTATGGAGATACCTCATCGGCGACACCGTCACCTTCACCTCGAAAAACCCCTACAAGTTCATCATCACCGGGCGCACCAAGCACTTCATCAATGCCTTCGGCGAGGAACTTATCGTGGACAACGCAGAGAAAGGCCTCGCCTACGCCTGCGAGCAGACAGGCGCCGAGGTGCTCGAGTATACCGCTGCACCCGTGTTCATGGACAACAAGGCCAAGTGCCGGCACCAATGGATGATAGAATTCGCCAAGGAGCCCGAAGACCTTGACCGCTTCGCACACCTGCTCGACCAGAAGCTGCAGGAAATCAACAGCGACTACGAGGCCAAACGCTACAAAGACATCACCTTGCAGCACCTCGAGGTCATCAAGGCCCGTCGCGACCTCTTCAACCAATGGATGAAATCGAAAGGCAAGCTGGGCGGGCAGCACAAGGTGCCCCGCCTCTCCAACAGCCGCCGGGTGATCAACGAACTCATTGAGATGAACACATGAGAAAACCATTTCTCTACATATTGACCCTCGCCCTCGTGGCCCTCTCTGGCTGTGCCCGCATGGGGCAGCCCGATGGCGGATGGTATGACGAGACACCCCCACGCGTGGTAGGTGCCACGCCTGCCGACATGGCCACGGGTGTCGACTCCAGGCACATCGCCATCTATTTCGACGAATTCATCAAAATCGACAATCCTACGGAGAAAGTGGTGGTGTCGCCGCCACAACTCGAGGCACCAGAGATCAAAGGCGCCGGCAAGCGCATCATCGTGCAGCTCAACGACTCGCTCCAGCCCAACACCACCTATACCATCGACTTCTCCGATGCCATCACCGACAACAACGAGGACAACCCCCTCGGCAACTTCACCTACAGCTTCTCTACCGGGAACGTCATCGACACCATGGAGGTAGCCGGATACGTGCTCGAGGCCGAGAATCTGGAACCCGTGAAGGGCATCCTCGTGGGACTCTATGACAACCTGAACGACACCGCCTTCACCACCACCCCCATGATCAGGGTGGCACGCACCGACCCCTCAGGACACTTCGTGGTGAAAGGCGTGGCCCCAGGCCAGTACCACATCTACGCGCTGCAAGATGCCGACGGCAACTACATGTTCTCGCAGAAGAGCGAGAAAATCGCCTTCACCAGCGACATCATCATACCCTCATCGAAGCCCGACGTGCGACAAGACACCCTCTGGCGTGACTCCCTCCATATCGAGAACATCATCCAGACCAACTATACCCACTTCTTGCCCGACGACATCGTGCTACGTGCCTTCACCGAGACGCAGACCGAGCGCTACCTGGTGAAAAACGAGCGCAAGGATGCCGACCACTTCACGCTCTTCTTCAGTGCCGGGCACGAGCAGACACCCACCTTCCGCGGACTGAACTTCGACGAGCACGACGCTTTCCTGCTCGAGGCCTCAGAGCGCCGCGACACCCTCACCTACTGGCTGCGCGACACCCTGCTGGTGAACCAAGACACCCTTGAAGTAGAGGTGAAATACATGGCCACAGACACCACTGGCGTGCTGGCTACCAAGACCGACACCCTCTCCATCCTCTCGAAGAACCCGCTGGCCAAACGCCTGAAACAGCAGCAGAAAGAATTCGACACCTGGCAGAAGAAACAGGAGAAGGCCAAGAAGAAGGGCGAGAAGTTTGAGACCGAGATGGCCGCAAAGCCCCTCGACCTGAAACTGCAAATCGCCTCCGACATGAACCCCTTCGACTATGTGGGCATCGAGTCGGCCACGCCCATCGCCCGTATCGACACTGCTGGCATACGCCTCTACACGAAGAACGACACCCTATGGGAGGAGCGGCCGTATGTGCTCGCCGACCGCACGATCGATGCCGACAAGGACATCCCGCCCGCACAGCGCATATTCGTGTTGCGGCCCGACACCACGGCCAACCTGTGGACGCTGGGCAGGGAATACAAGCTCGAGATCGACTCCGCCGCCTTCGTCGATATCTACGGCAAGGCCTGCGCTGCCACAAAAAAAGGAACCAGGGTGAAGACAGCCGATGACTTCAGCACCATCATCTTCCACATCCAGCGCGACCAGGACGTGCCCTACGTGGGTGAGCTCATCGAGAAATCGGAACGTGTGCAACGGCAATTGTCCTCGGCCACAGGCGACTTTACCTTCGAGTATGTGAAGCCCGGCGAATACTACTTGCGCGTGTTTGCCGATGCCAACGACAACGGCCGCTGGGACACCGGCGAGTATGCCAACAACCTACAGGCCGAGACCGTGTACTACTACCCCGAGAAGATAGAGTGCAAGGCCCGCTGGCCTTATGAGCGCAATTGGAGCCCGGCCTCCACACCCGCTTACCGGCAGAAGCCAAGTGCTCTCATCAAGCAGAAAGCCGAGAAGCAGAAAAAGAACAAGAACAGGAATGCAGAAAGAGCCCAGAAACTGGGCATCATCTACATACCCCAGAACTATTAGGGCGGACAGGCATGGCCACCCATGCCATTCCGCTATTTTCTCACTTAACCCCGACATACCACCATGCAGAAAATAAGAACCATCCTTATCGCATTGCTGACCCTCGTCGCATCGTCGGCCATGGCACAATGCCCGCTCACCAACACCGCTTTCAATTCGGGCGAGACGCTTACCTACAACCTCTACTTCAACTGGAAGTTCGTATGGGTAAAAGTGGGCACGGCATCGCTCACCACCTCGCAGACCAAATACAAGGGCAAAGACGCCTTCAGGAGCAGCCTCATCACCGGAGGCAATGGCAAGCTCGACAAGTTCTTCGTCATGCGCGACACCCTCACCGGATACGTCACCCCCACCCTCTCGCCCCTCTACTTCAGGAAAGGAGCCGTTGAGGGCAAGCGCTACACCGTAGACGAAGTGTGGTACGACTATCCCAACGGCAAGTGCAAGCTGAAGATGCACAGGCTGAAGCACGACGGCACCCATGCCCATAGCGAGAAGACCAGCGAGCAGTGTGTCTACGACATGCTCAACATCTTCAGCCGTGCACGTAGCCTCGACCCCTCGGGATGGAAGAAAGGCCACACCGAGAAGTTCCTGGTGGCCGACGGCAACGGAACGACCACCGCCATCCTGCGCTACGACGGCAAAGAGACCGTGAAAGGCGACAACAGAGTGAAATACCGGTGTATGAAACTCACCTACCTGGAGTGGAAAGAATCGAAAAAAGAATACCGGCAGTATGCCACCTTCTTCGTGACCGACGACAACAACCACGTGCCCGTACGCATCGACATCACGCTCAACTTCGGTCATGCCAAGGCCTTCGTCACCACGATGAAAGGCAACCGCAACCCTCTTACCTCTATCGTGAAATAAATCATCTTCGTACAATTTGTTGTAAAACCATACCAATCCAAATATGTCTACTATCACCATCAAGAAAGTAGAGACCAAGAAAGAATTACGAAAATTCATCGAGTTCCACTACGACCTCTACAAAGGCAATGCCTACGATGCACCCGTGCTCTACAGCGATGACCTGTCAACCCTCAGCCGCGACAAGAACGCAGCCTTCGAGTTCTGCGAGTCGGAGTATTACCTGGCCTACAAAGACGGAAAAATCGTGGGGCGCGTGGCTGCTATCATCAACCACAAGGCCAACAAGAAATGGAACCGGCCATGCGTACGTTTCGGATGGATTGACTTCATCGACGACATCGAAGTGTCGCGCGCCCTCTTCAAGGCCGTGGAAGACTATGGCAGGCAGAAGGGAATGACCGAAATCGTGGGACCGCTCGGCTTCACCGACATGGACCCCGAGGGCATGCTCACCGAGGGATTCGACCAACTCGGCACACTGGCCACCATCTACAACTACCCCTACTATCCCAAGCATATCGAGCAGCTGGGTGGCTTCGAGAAAGACAACGACTACGTGGAGTTCAAAATCTTCATCCCCACCGAGGTGCCTGCCAAGATAGCCAAGATAGCCAGCATGATAGAGCGGCGCTACAACCTGCACGCCAAGAAACTCACCCGCAAGGAGGTGTTCGAGGGCGGCTATGGCAAGCGCGTCTTTGCCGTGCTCAACGAGTGCATGAAAGACCTCTACTCCTTCTCCGAACTCACGGAGCGCCAAATCGACCAATATGTGGGCATGTACATGCCGATGGCCGACCTCAACCTCTTCACCGTGGTAGAGGACTGGAGCGTGGAGCCCCACAAGATCGTGGGTGTGGGCCTCACCCTGCCCTCACTGAGCAAGGCCTTGCAGAAATGCCACAAGGGGCGCCTGTGGCCCTTCGGATGGTGGCACATGCTGCGCGCCATCAAGGCCCACAAGACCAATATCGTGGACCTCTACCTCATCGGCATCCTGCCCGAATACCGGAAGAAGGGGGCCAACGCGCTGCTCTTCGCCGACCTCATACCCTGGTATATCAAATACGGTTTCGAATGGGGCGAGAGCAACATCGAGATGGAGAGCAACGTCAACGTACAGAGTCAATGGGAATTCTTCGACACCCAACTCCACAAGCGCCGCCGCTGCTTCAAGCGCCCCATTACTACGGGTCAGTAAACCCATGCCCTGAGGCAACATTCATAAAGAAATAAAGATTTCAACATGAGCAACGATATCACCGACATCAATACCCCAAACGTAGACTATACTGACGACAACATCATCCACCTCGAAGACAGCGAGCACATCCGCACCCGTCCAGGTATGTACATCGGCCGTCTGGGCGACGGCTCATTGCCCGAGGATGGCATCTACGTGCTGCTCAAGGAAGTCATCGACAACTCCATCGACGAGTTCAAGATGAATGCCGGCAAGCGCATCGAGGTAGACATCGAGGACAATCTCCGCGTGCGTGTGCGCGACTATGGCCGCGGCATCCCCCAAGGCAAGCTTATCGAAGCCGTGAGCAAGCTCAACACCGGAGGCAAATACGACTCGAAGGCCTTCAAGAAGAGTGTGGGCCTCAATGGCGTGGGCGTGAAGGCCGTGAACGCCCTGAGCACCCGCTTCGAGGTGCGCTCCTACCGCGACGGCCAGGTGCGCAAGGCCACGTTCGAGCGCGGTGTGCTGAAGACCGACACCACCGAACCCACCACCGATGAGACCGGCACCTACATCTG
The DNA here is from genome assembly GCA_900320585.1 of uncultured Prevotellaceae bacterium. GTDB lineage: Bacteria > Bacteroidota > Bacteroidia > Bacteroidales > Bacteroidaceae > Prevotella. The sequence goes on from ONSV01000043.1 coordinate 11,925, forward strand.
GTTCGAGCCCGACAATACTTTGTTCAAGAACTATCGTTTCCACGACGAGATTGTGGAGACGATGCTCCGCAACTACACCTACCTGAACACCGGGCTCACCATCATGTACAACGGCCGCCGTATCCTGAGCCGCAACGGCCTCGAGGACCTGCTCAACGACAAGATGACCAGTCCGGGCATCTACCCCATCATCCACGTCAAGGGCGAGGACATCGAGATTGCCTTCACCCACACCAACCAGTATGGTGAGGAATACCACTCTTTCGTCAATGGCCAGCACACCACCCAAGGTGGTACCCACCAGAGTGCCTTCAAGGAGCACATCGCCAAGACCATCAAGGAGTTCTCAGGAAAAAACTATGAGTATGGCGACATCCGGAACGGTCTGGTGGCAGCCATTGCCGTGAACATCGAGGAACCGATGTTCGAGAGCCAGACCAAGATCAAGCTGGGTTCGCTCACGATGAGTCCCGAGGGCGTGTCGGTAAACAAATATGTGGGCGACTTCATCAAGCAAGAGGTAGACAACTACCTGCACATGAACCCCGACGTGGCAGAGACCATGCTCCAGAAAATCGCCGAGAGCGAGAAGGAGCGCAAGGCCATGGCCGGTGTCACCAAACTGGCCCGTGAGCGCGCCAAGAAAGCCAACCTGCACAACCGCAAGTTGCGCGACTGCCGCATCCACTACAGCGATACCAAGAACAACCGCAAGGAGGAGAGCAGCATCTTCATCACCGAGGGCGACTCGGCCAGCGGCAGCATCACCAAGAGCCGCGACGTGAACACACAGGCCGTGTTCTCGCTCCGTGGCAAGCCCCTCAACTCCTACGGCCTCACCAAGAAGGTGGTCTACGAGAACGAGGAGTTCAACCTGCTTCAGGCAGCCCTCGACATCGAGGACGGCCTCGACACGCTGCGCTACAACAAGGTGATCGTGGCCACCGACGCCGATGTCGACGGCATGCACATCCGCTTGCTCATCATCACTTTCTTCCTGCAGTTCTTCCCCGACCTGATCAAGAAAGGCCACGTATATGTGCTCCAGACCCCTCTCTTCCGTGTGCGCAACCGCCGCACGAAGATCAAGGACAAGAAGGTCATTGCCGAGGCCGATGAGAAACGGGCCAGCGGCGAGCGCAAGACCGATTTCATCACCCGCTACTGCTACAGCGACGAGGAGCGCCTCAACGCCATCCGCGACCTTGGTCCCGACCCCGAGATCACCCGCTTCAAGGGCTTGGGCGAGATATCGCCCGAGGAGTTTGTCCACTTCATCGGTCCCGACATCCGTCTCGAACAGGTGACCTTGCACAAGACCGACCAAGTGCAGCAGCTGCTCGAATACTACATGGGGAAAAACACCATGGAGCGGCAGAATTTCATCATCGACAACCTCGTTATAGAGGAAGACCTGCCCGAAGAGGAAGAATACCAATAAAACAACTGAGGAACATTCACTAATGAGAAGAAAGATTTTCTCCATCGCAGCCTTGCTGCTGCTCGTATCCACTACCCTCTGCGCCCAGCGCATCATGAGGGCGGATAGTCCGAAAGCCAAGCTCCAATGGGCCGAGATGGCCATCACCAACCTATATGTCGACACTGTCAACGAGAGCAAGCTCGTAGAGGATGCCATCCGTGGCATGCTAGAGAAACTCGACCCCCACTCCACCTACTCCACCGCCAAGGAGGTAAAGTCGCTCAACGAGTCGCTGGAGGGCAATTTCGAGGGCATCGGCGTGCAGTTCAACATGATGGAAGACACGCTTGTGGTGATACAGACCATCTCTAACGGTCCATCCGAGAAGGGTGGCATCATTGCCGGCGACCGCATCGTGATTGTCAACGACACCGCCATTGCCGGCGTGAAGATGTCGAAGGAAGACATCATGCGCCGCCTGCGCGGTCCGAAGGGCACCAAGGTAGCCCTGAAAATCAAGCGGTTGGGGTTCAAGGAACTACTGCCTTTCACCATCATCCGCGACGTGATACCCGTCCACTCGCTCGACGCGTCGTATATCATCCGTCCGGGTGTGGGCTACATCCGCATCGGCAATTTCGGCGCCACCACCTACGATGAGTTCTCGCAGGCCCTGGAGAAACTCAAGGAGAAGGGCATCAGCCGCCTCATCATCGACCTTCAGGACAATGGCGGCGGCTACCTGCAGTCGGCTGCCACCATCATCAACGATTTCCTCGACCGTGGCGACATGATTGTCTATACCGAGGGCCGCAGCACGCAGCGCATGGAATACCGTGCCGACGGCCACAAGACGTTCGACGGCCAGGTGGTGGTGCTCATCAATGAGTTCAGCGCGTCGGCCGCCGAGATCATGGCGGGCGCTTTCCAAGACCAGGACCGTGGTACCATCGTGGGCCGCCGCTCCTTCGGCAAGGGACTGGTGCAACGGCCCCTGGAGTTTGAGGACGGTTCGATGATACGCCTCACCATTGCCCACTACTACACCCCCTCGGGGCGCTGCATACAGAAGCCCTACACCAAGGGCGACAACAAGGACTACGCCAAGGACATCGACAACCGCCTGAAGAATGGCGAGCTGACCAATGCCGACAGCATCCACTTCGCCGACTCGCTGAAGTTCCAGACGCTGCGTGAGCACCGCACGGTATATGGTGGCGGTGGCATCATGCCCGACCATTTCGTGCCGCTCGACACCACGCGTTTCACCAAGTTCCATCGCCAGTTATCGGCCAAGAACTATATCATCAACGCCAACCTGAAGTATATCGACAGCAACCGCAAGCAGCTCAAGAAGCAATACAAGACGTTTGAGGAGTTCAACCAGCAGTTCAAGGTGCCTCAGAGTCTCCTCGACAGCATCATCAACGAGGCGGCCAAGGCCGATGTGAAGCCTACCGACGACGACGAACTGGCACGCACCCTACCCTACCTGAGCACCCAGCTCAAGGCCCTCATTGCCCGTGACCTCTGGGACATGACCGAATACTTCCAAGTGATGAACGAGACCAACCCCATCGTGCTCAAGGGACTGGAAGTGCTGGGCTTAAGCAGCTTGAATTAGCCCAAGGCCGAGCGACAAACAGGCTGAAGAGCAATCACTCCCCGTTTGTTGGCCCTCAATCATAAGAAATCCCCTCCCCTCATGTCGTTGCAACATGTGGGGAGGGGATTTCCTATCTCTGCACCAAGGAGGGTTATTTCATTTAAGTTTCGCATTCGCTCAACTTCTAGGAGTTCAGGAGTTCAGGAGTTGCAGAAGTTCAGACAATAGTCCGAATTCACCTCGTTAGGCTCAATGCTTATTAGCTGTGGTAATGTCTGAACTCCTGAACTTCTGTAACTCCTGAACTCCTCTCAACTTACGAAAGTTGAATTATTTCACCTCCCAGGTGTCATTGGTCTCGAGCAACTCGGCGAAGTTGTGGTATTTCTTCTGTGCCTTCACCTGTTCGATCTGTTCGGCCACGGCCTGGTCGTAGGTGGGAGCCTCCACGTCGCGAATCACGCCGAGGGCCACGGGGAAGCCGTGCTCGTTGTCCATCATCGCCAGTTTCAGCTGCAGGGTGTTGTCCTCGCAATGGGCATCGTGAACGAGGATATCGTCGAGCGTGACGCCATCCTCACCGATACGCACCACCTTCAGTCCGAAGCCTTCCTGCACCAGACCAAACTCATTGCTCTCGCCGAAGACAAGCTTCTCGCCATGGCGCACATAGATGGCGTTCTTCTTACGTCCCTCCTTATTGTATATAGGGTCGTAGGCACCATTGTTGAAGATGACGCAGTTCTGCAGTATCTCGCACACTGCGGCACCCTTGTGGTAGTAGGCCGCCTTGAGCACGTCGACCGTTCCTGCGGCATCGGTGGCCACGGCGCGGGCAAAGAACTTGCCACGGGCACCGAAGCAAAGCTCTGCCGGGCGGAAGGGGTCCTCCACGGTGCCATAGGGGCTCGACTTCGAGACGAACCCGCGGGGCGAGGTGGGTGAGTACTGTCCCTTGGTTAGACCATAGATGCGGTTGTTGAGCAATATCATGTTGAGGTCGATATTGCGGCGCATGGCATGGATGTAATGGTTGCCACCGATGGCCAGTCCGTCGCCGTCGCCACTCACCTGCCACACCGTGAGGTCGGGATTGGCCACCTTCAGGCCCGTGGCGATGGAAGCAGCGCGGCCATGAATGGTCTGCATGGCATAAGTACTCACATAATAGGGCAAGCGGCTGCTGCATCCGATACCCGAGATGACGGCCATCTGATGGGGTGCCACGCCCACCTCGGCCATGGCCTTGTGCAGTGATGCCAGGAAGAAGTGGTCGCCACAGCCAGGACACCAACGTGGCTGGCCTTTCTTATAATCTTGTGCTGTATATTCGCTCATTGTTTACTCCTCCTCTTATTGGTTGATAATATCCTCGAAAGCCTTCACCAGCTCGGCCACCACGAAGGGCTGGCCTTTCACCTGATTGAACTGGAAGGGCACAAAACCATCGACCTTGGTGCGCAGGTATGCGGCAAACTGTCCCAGGTTCTGCTCGGCCACCACCACACGCGGATAGCGCTTGAGCACCTCGGCAGTATTGGCAGGCAGCGGGTTGATATACTCGAAATGGGCAAGGGCTACCTTGTGGCCTTTCTGGCGCAGTTCGTCCATGGCCGAATAGAGATGGCCATAGGTGCCGCCGAAGCCCACGATGAGCAGTTCGGCATCGGCCTCGTCGCCAGCCACCTCGACATCGGGCACGGGGATACGTGCCACCTTCTCGGCACGCAGGCGGCACATGCGGTCGTGGTTCTCGGGGTCGGTAGAGATAGCGCCAGTATTACCATCTTTCTCCAGACCACCGATGATATGGGTGTAGCCCTCCTGTCCGGGGATGGCCCAATAGCGCACCAGACTCTCCGGGTCGCGCTCATAGGGCGTATAATGACCCTTCTGTGCCTCGGTGACATAGTGGGGATGGATGTCGGGCAGCTCGTCGATGGTGGGTAACTTCCAAGCCGCCGAACCATTTGCCACATAGGCATCGGTAAGCAGGATGACAGGGGTGAGGTGCTCAAGGGCTATCTTGGCAGCGGCATACACGGCATCGAAACAAGCCGTGGGACTGCTGGCGGCAATCACCGGCATGGGCGACTCGCCATTGCGGCCGTAGAGGGCCTGCAACAGGTCGGTCTGCTCGCTCTTCGTGGGAAGACCTGTGGAAGGACCGCCACGCTGCACATCGATGACCACGAGGGGCAACTCATCAATGACAGCCAGGTTCATGGCCTCCGACTTCAGGCAGATGCCCGGACCGGAGGTGGAGGTAGCGGCCAGCGCGCCTCCGAAAGCAGCGCCGACGGCACTGGCGCAACCCGATATCTCATCCTCGCACTGCACGGTGATGACCCCACACGACTTGTGCTTTGACAGCTCGTGAAGGATGTCGGTGGCAGGGGTGATGGGATAGCTGCCCAGATAGAGGCGCAATCCTGCTTTCTCGGCGGCGGCGATAAGGCCGTAGGCCGTGGCCTTGTTTCCGGTGATGTCCATATAGCGGCCTTTCACCTTCGACTTCGACTCTATGCGGTAGGTGGAAGGCACCGACGCATGCACGTTATGGCCATAGTCGTAGCCTGCCTGCACCACCTTGATGTTGTTCTCGGCAATCGCCGGTTTCTTGGCGAACTTCTCACGAAGGAAATTGGCCACCAGGCCCAAGTCGCGGTTGAACAGCCAGCACACCAGACCGAGAGCGAACATATTGCGGCACTTCAGCACCGCCTTGTTGTCCATACCGCTGTCGGCCAGACTGTCTTTCACCATCTTCGTGATGGGACAAGCCACCACACGGTCGGGGTCGATACCCATCTCGCCAAGATAGTCATCCGACTGGAAAGCCGCTTTCTTCAGGTCGTTGGGACCGAAGCTGTCGGTGTCGATAATGATGGTGGCTTGCGGCTTGGCATACCTGTACTGGGTCTTGAGCGCTGCGGCGTTCATTGCCACCAGCACATCGCACAGGTCGCCCGGGGTATAGACTTTCCCCTCGCCCACATGCACCTGGAATCCCGACACACCGGTAAGAGAGCCTTGCGGAGCACGGATGTCTGCCGGATAATCAGGAAATGTTGAGATGCCATTACCTACAGAGGCCGACACCGTAGAGAAAATGTTGCCAGCCAACTGCATACCATCGCCGGAGTCGCCCGAAAAACGCACTACGACGTGGTCTAATTCCTTAATTTCCAATTGTTCTGCCATTATGATATTTTTTAACAAAATCAGTCGCTTTTAAATAATTCGGATGCAAAGTTCTTAAAAACTATTGAATTGGCAAAATGTTTTTGAATAAAAATCAAAAACCAATGCATATTATGCATATTCAATGCATATATAATTACCTCGGAATAATATGCAATAATATGATTATTCCGAGGTATAAATATACAATTACGATAAATACACTATGCTGTTTTCCTACTCTTACCGACGGATTAGTAGGTGAATGAGCTGCCGCCGAGGAACTCCCTGAGCAGCGAGGTGTAGGGCAGTTGGTCGGAGGGGATGTCGACAAAATAGCTCAGGAACTTGTTGAGCCTGTAGGCTTCGGAAAACTCCTCGGCCTTCCTGGGCACCCGTTCGAGCAGCAGGCGGGCCTGTTGCTTGATGACCGCCAGTTCGTAAATCATGGCCGTATTGAACATGGCGTCGGCATTCTCCTGATAAGGGAATATCCATTTCTGCTCGCCCGCCCTCACCGATGGCCAGCGTCGTATGGTCTCCTGAGCCGAGACGCCCCGGTATTTGTCGTCGCGGATGATGCGGCGCAGGAGCCGGTTGTCGGTTGTGGGGATGTAGTTGTGGTTGTCGAGCAAGATGGTGGTAAGCGCCGAGGCATAGACCCTGTATTTCTGGCTTTCGGCAACATGCGAGGTGAGTTCGGGATTGAGGGCATGGATGCCTTCTATCACAAGGAGGTCTTTGGGGTTGAGCTTCAGCTTCTGGCCACTGGGTTCGCTCCTTCCTTTCTGGAAGTTGTACTTGGGCAGTTCCACCTCCTCGCCGGCGAGGAGCGCATTGAGTTGCTTGTTGAGCAAGGGGATGTTGAGCGCGTAGAGACTCTCGAAGTCGTAGTCGCCCTTTTCGTCCCTGGGAGTCTGCTCACGGTCGACGAAATAGTCGTCGAGCGACACCATCACCGGCCGACGGCCGTTGCACACGAGCTGTATGGAGAGTCGCTTGCAAGTGGTTGTCTTGCCGCTCGATGAGGGACCGGCTATCAGAACGATACGCACATCGTCGCGCTGTGCGATATCCTCGGCTATCTTGGCGATTTTCTTCTCCTGCAGGGCTTCTGAGATATTGATGATGGCCGAGGTATAGCCTTTCGACACCGACACGTTGAAATCGCCCACCGTACTGATGCCGAGGATGTTCTGCCACTGGTGATGTTCCTTGAAGATGCCAAACATCTTGTCTTGCACTATCATCTCGCCCAGTTGGGAGGGATTGGTCCTCTGAGGGATGCGCAGCAGCATGCCATCGTAGTATTTGGCCAGGTCGAAGAGATAGAGCCTGCCCGTCCTGGGCAACAGGGCGCCGTAGTAGTAGTCGGCATAGCCATCGAGTTCGTAATATACGGTATAGAGGTCACCGATGGTCTGCATGAGCTTCACCTTCGAACTGGTGCCACGCTCCTCGAAAATCTGGGCAATGGTCTTGCGCATCCTGCTGGAGATATACCAGTCGAGGTCGTAGAAGGTGACGCCCAGTTCTTGGGCGAGGGCCTTGCCGATGGTCGTCTTACCGGCACCCATGTAGCCTATGAGGATAATTCTCTTCATGCCTTATTGATAATCTTCATGCAGTCCTCGTAGGTCAGGTCTGCCACTTTCTCGTGCATGGACTTCGGCAGACGGTAGTTCTTCCCATCGTAAGCCAGATAAGGACCGTAGCGACCATTCAGGATCTCCAACTTAGGATCCTCCATAAAGAATTTCAGATGCTTCTTCGTCTCTTGCTGACGTTTCTCGTTGATCAGTTCGATGGCCTTTTCCAGGGTGATGGTCATCGGGTCTTCATCCTTGGGCAGCGAGGTAAACTTC
>ONSV01000098.1 GCA_900320585.1 uncultured Prevotellaceae bacterium
TCGACGACCTGGTGCGGCGCCATCAGATACAAGAAGACTATGCCACGGCAGAGAAAAACTATATCAAAGCCGTGAAGAAGGGCCTCTTCAAAATCATGGCCAAGATGGGCATATCTACCATACGCAGCTACCGGGGCGCGAAGATCTTCGAGAGCATCGGTCTGAGCGAGAGCCTCTTGAGAACGTACTTTGGTACGGAGGTGAGCAGCATCGGTGGTATCGGACTGGAGAAAATCGCTGCCGACGCCATCGCCATGCATCATAATGCCTATGCGATGGGTGTTGACGACACCGAGCCGACGTTCCTGCCCAATCAGGGACAGTTCCACTGGAGGCGCGACGGCATCAAGCATGCCTGGAACCCCGAGACGATAGCCACCTTGCAGTTGGCCACCCGTACCGGCAATTACCGGAAATACAAGGAATACAGCCGTTTGGTCGACGAGAAGGAGGCGCCTATCTTCATCCGCGATTTCATGGGATGGAAGAGGAACCCAATCCCTCTCGACGAGGTGGAGCCGGCAGCTGAGATTGTGAGGCATTTCGTGGCCGGCGCCATGTCGTTTGGCGCACTGAGCAAGGAGGCCCATGAGGCCATTTGCCTGGCCATGAACAAACTGGGCGGCCGAAGCAACACCGGCGAGGGGGGCGAGGACGCCCGGCGGTTCCATACTGCCGTCGATGGCATCAGCCTCAACTCGAAGACGAAACAGGTGGCCAGCGGACGCTTCGGTGTCACCACCGAATACTTGGTGAATGCGGAGGAAATACAAATCAAAGTGGCACAGGGTGCAAAACCTGGCGAGGGAGGACAGCTCCCGGGCTTCAAGGTCGACGAGGTGATTGCAAAGACCCGCCACTCCATACCGGGCATCTCGCTCATCTCGCCGCCACCACACCATGATATCTATTCGATTGAGGACCTGGCGCAACTCATCTTCGACCTGAAGAATGTGAATCCAAGGGCGGCGGTCAGCGTAAAGCTCGTGGCCGAGAGTGGCGTGGGCACCATCGCAGCAGGGGTGGCGAAGGCCAAGGCCGACCTCATCGTCATCAGTGGCGCAGAAGGTGGAACGGGAGCGAGTCCGGCGAGCAGTATGCGCTTCGCTGGCATCTCGCCAGAGATTGGTCTGAGCGAGACCCAGCAGACACTGGTGAGAAACGGACTCCGCAGCCAGGTGCGCCTGCAGGTCGACGGACAACTGAAGACAGGTCGCGACGTGGTGCTCATGGCTCTGCTGGGTGCCGAGGAGTTTGCCTTTGGCACGGCAGCACTCATCGTTTTAGGGTGTGTGATGATGCGCAAATGCAACCTCAACACCTGTCCCATGGGAGTGGCCACGCAGAATCCCGAACTACGAAAGCATTTCATTGGGAGATATGAGTACCTGGTCAACTACTTCTCTTTCATCGCACAGGAGGTGCGTGAATACTTGGCCGAGATGGGCTTCAGGAGTCTTAACGACATCGTAGGGCACACCGAACTGATTGAGACCAAAAACACGGTGCTCGACTTGCACAGACTTCTGTACAAGGAGGAAGGCATATTGTGTTTCAAGGGAGACGTGCGCCAGCCAAATGTTCCGCTGGGAATGGACAACGTGATTCTCGACAAGCAGATGCTCGACGCAGCTTCGAAAGTCTTCGGTGCCCAGGATGGGAAACAGCCGCAGAACGAGGCTGGCTCGGCTACAGTGAACCTCGACTTCGCCATCAAGAATACCAACAGGGCTGTAGGCGCGATGCTCTCTGGTGCCATAGCCAAGAGATTCGGACTGGCCGGACTGCCCGACGATACCGTCAACGTGAAGTTCAAGGGCTCGGCCGGACAGTCGTTCGGGGCCTTCCTCGCCCATGGAGTGAGCTTCAAGCTCGAAGGCGAGACCAACGACTATTTCGCCAAGGGCTTGTGTGGCGGACGAATTGCTATCCTGCCACCTACAAGGGTCAACTTTGCCGCTCATGACAATATCATTGCCGGGAACACCGGACTCTATGGGGCCACCAGTGGCGAACTATACGTCAATGGCAAGGTGGGAGAGCGTTTCGGCGTGCGCAACTCAGGGGCCATCGCCGTCATCGAGGGTGCTGGAGACCATTGTTGCGAGTATATGACAGGTGGCAGGGTGGTCGTGCTGGGTGAGACGGGGCGGAACTTCGCCGCTGGCATGTCGGGAGGCGTGGCCTATGTGTGGGACAAGAACCACACCTTCGACTATTTCTGCAATATGGACATGGTGGAGATCAACCTGGTGGAGGACAGCGTCTCGCGAAAGGAGCTCCACGAACTCATCCGCCAGCATTATCTCTACACGGGCTCCAGCCTCGCACGCACGCTGCTCGACGAATGGCCACAGGTGGTCGACGACTTCATACAGGTGGTTCCCATCGAGTACAAGAGCGTGCTGCAAGAGGAGCAGATGAGGAAGCTCCGACAGAAGATTGCCGACATGCAGCGCGATTACTGAACACCATCGGCGATGAACAACAAACAACGAAAATGAGGAGAACAGAGATATGGGAAACCCAAAAGCATTTTTAGAGATTCACCGGCAGGAGGCAGGCTACAGACCTGTGCACGACCGTATCCATGACTTTGGCGAAGTGGAACAGACACTCAATACCCGTGAGCGGAAACTGCAAGCCAGCAGGTGCATGGACTGCGGAGTGCCTTTCTGCCATTGGGCTTGTCCGTTGGGCAACAAACCGCCAGAGTGGAACGACGCGCTCTACAGAGGAGAATGGGAACGGGCATACCACTTGTTGAATGCCACAAACCCGTTTCCGGAGTTCACCGGACGTGTGTGTCCGGCACTGTGCGAGAAAGCTTGTGTGCTCAATCTCGTCACCCATGAGCCTACCACCAACCGCGAGGACGAGGCGGCCATCACCGAAGCGGCTTTCCGTGAGGGTTATGTCAAGGTGCGCCACCCTAAGCGCAATGGCATGAAGGTGGCTGTGATAGGAGCCGGACCGGCCGGACTGGCCGCTGCTCACGACCTCAACCTGAAAGGATATGCCGTGACGGTCTTCGAGAAGGAGGAGGCTGCAGGAGGGTTGCTCCGATGGGGTATACCCAACTTCAAACTGAACAAGGCCATCATCGACCGTCGGTTGAGGTTGTTGGAGCAGGAGGGTGTCTCGTTCTGCTATGGTTCGATGGTGACGTGGTGCGATGGCAAGCCAGTGCTCGACGAGGACTTCGATGCCTATGTCGTCGCCACGGGCACGCCTACGGCACGCGACCTCCGTGTTCCCGGACGCGAACTGCGTGGTGTGCACTTCGCCTTGGAGTACCTCGCTCAGCAGAACCGTGTGCTCGCGGGCGTGGAGTTCACGAAAGAGGAGCGAATCACCGCCCGTGGAAAGGATGTGCTGGTCATCGGTGGTGGCGATACCGGAAGCGACTGCATAGGGACGGCCCACCGGCAGGGATGCAAAAGCGTCACGCAGATAGAGATCATGCCCAAGCCGGTGGAGGGACATGTCGACCCCAAGAACCCATGGCCCAACTTCCCCCGCACGCTGAAGACTTCGTCGAGCCATGAGGAGGGATGTGTGAGAAGATGGAACATCAATACCCTCGAGTTCATCGGAAAAGATGGACGGCTCACGCATGTAAGAATACAGGAGATTGACTGGGAGCCCAACCCTGAGGGTGGAAGGCCCATCATGGTGGAGAAAGGCAAGCCCGAACTCATCAAGGCCGAACTCGTGTTGCTCGCCATGGGATTCCTCAAGCCAGAGCATCCTCAGTATGCACCCAATGTGTTTGTATGTGGCGACGCTGCCAACGGGGCCTCGCTCGTGGTCAGGGCGATGGCCAGTGGCAAGCAGACAGCAGAGAAAGTGAACCAATTCCTTGTAAAATGACAAAAATACCTTTCACCAAGATGCATGGAGCCGGAAACGACTATATCTATGTCGACCAGTCGGCCTGCCATATCGGCAACCCCTCTGAGGCTGCCGTCTGCTGGAGCGACAGGCATAAGGGTATAGGCTCCGACGGACTGGTCCTCATCGACAAGTCGCCAGTGCCCGAGGCCGACTTCTCGATGCGTATCTTCAATGCCGATGGCAGCGAGGCCATGATGTGTGGCAACGCATCAAGGTGCATAGGGAAATATTTGTATGAGCGCCAACTCACCGACAAGACAGAAATCCGACTGCTCACCCTCTCGGGAGTGAAAACTCTGTGGCTGAATGTCGTCGAGGGCAGGGTGGGGAGCGTGGCTGTGGATATGCTCGAGCCCACGTTCGCCGACGCCTCCTTGTTCAATCCTGGGGCCGACCCGGGAGTAGGCGTCTTCGTCTCGATGGGAAATCCTCACTATGTCATCTTCACCGACGATGTGGACCAGGTGGGCGAGATGGGCAGGATGCTTGAGAACCATGCGGCATTCCCGCAACGGTGCAATATCGAACTGGCACAGGTGCTCGACGATGCTACCCTGCGCACCCGGGTGTGGGAAAGGGGAAGTGGCATCACGATGGCTTGTGGCACAGGTGCGTGTGCCACGGCAGTGGCAGCTGCCATCACGAATCGCACGGGCAGAAGGTCGAAAATCGTGATGGATGGTGGTGAGTTGGACATCGAGTGGCGGGCCGACAACCACGTCGTCATGACTGGTCCGGCCGAATTCGTCTTCGATGGCGAAATCGTTCTGCCAACGACATGACCTCCTGAAGTGAGAATGATGTATGCAACCCCTGACTAAAGAAGAAACTTGAAAACAAAAGAAATATGGCTTTAGTAAATGAGCATTTTTTGAAACTGCCAAACAACTACTTGTTTGCGGATATCGCTAAAAAAGTGAACGCTTTCAAGGTGACGCATCCCAAGACCGACGTCATCTCGCTGGGGATAGGCGATGTCACCCAACCGCTCTGTCCCGCCGTTATCGAGGCCATGCACAAGGCGGTTGACGAGATGGGAAGAACGGCGTCGTTCCATGGCTATGGACCCGAACAGGGCTACGACTTCCTGCGCGAGGCCATACTGAAAAACGACTTCCTACCGAGGGGTATCCATCTCGACATCGACGAGATATTCATCAACGATGGGGCAAAGTCGGATACGGGAAACATCCAGGAACTCATACGGTGGGACAACTCCATCGGAGTCACCGACCCTATCTACCCCGTCTATATTGACTCCAACGTGATGATCGGAAGGGCAGGGGTCAGAGGCGATGACGGACGATGGTCGAATGTGGTTTACCTGCCATGTACGGCAGAGAATGGCTTCGTGCCGCAGATTCCCGACGACCGACATGTCGATGTCATCTATCTCTGCTATCCGAACAATCCTACTGGAACGGTCATCTCGAAGAAAGAACTGAGAAAATGGGTGAATTATGCGCTGAAGAACGATACGCTCATCTTCTACGATGCGGCCTACCAGGCATATATCACCGACCCTGACCTGCCGCACAGCATCTACGAGATAAGGGGGGCGCGCAAATGCGCCATAGAATTCCACTCCTACTCGAAGACGGCAGGATTTACAGGGGTGAGATGCGGCTACACCATCGTGCCCAAAGAACTTACTGCCGCTACCCTCGAGGGGAGGAAAATCCCTCTCAACCCACTTTGGAACCGCAGGCAATGCACCAAGTTCAATGGCACGAGCTACATCTCGCAAAGGGCTGCCGAGGCCATCTATACACCTGATGGCAAACAACAGGTAAGGCAGACTATCAACTACTATATGCAGAACGCGCACAAGATGCTCGAAAGCCTGAGACGGCTTGGCTACGAGGTATACGGAGGCGAGAACGCACCCTATATCTGGATGCGTGTGCCGGAAGGCACTGGGTCGTGGCAGTTCTTCGAACAGTTGCTCTATGGGGCAGGTGTGGTATGCACGCCCGGGGTGGGATTCGGTCCGTCGGGCGAGGGCTATGTGCGGTTCACGGCTTTCGGAAGCCATGAGGCTACCGACAAGGCTTTGCAAAGAATTGAGAATTGGACAAAATAGGTAATAATCATCTAAAAAAAGAACAATTATGGAGGCATTAAGATTTCAGGTTGTCGGCGAGGCTTTCAAGAAAAAGCCCCTCGACGTGATAACACCAAGTGAGCGACCTGCCAAGTATTTCGGCAAGAAGGTTTTCAACCGCGAGAAAATGTACAAGTACTTGCCCAAGGATGTGTATGAGAAGATGGTCGATGTGATGGACAATGGGGCCCGGCTCGACCGCAACGTGGCCGATGCCGTGGCCGAGGGAATGAGGCAGTGGGCCATCGAGAATGGCGTCACCCATTACACCCATTGGTTCCAGCCGCTCACCGAGGGCACGGCCGAGAAACACGACTCGTTCATCGAGCACGACGGAAAGGGTGGCATGGTGGAGGAGTTCACCGGCAAGCTGCTCGTGCAGCAGGAACCCGACGCATCGTCGTTCCCCTCAGGTGGGATCCGCTCCACCTTCGAGGCAAGGGGATACTCGGCATGGGACCCCACCTCGCCCGTATTCATCATCGACGACACGCTCTGTATTCCCACCGTGTTCATCAGCTACAGCGGCGAGGCGCTCGACTACAAGGCACCATTGCTCAGGGCACTCCACGCTGTGAGTGTGGCGGCTACAGAGGTGTGCCATTACTTCGACCCATCAGTCAAGAAGGTGACTTCTAACCTGGGGTGGGAACAGGAGTATTTCCTCGTCGACGAGGGCCTCTATGCCGCAAGGCCCGACCTGCTGCTCACCGGACGTACGCTCATGGGACACGACTCTGCCAAAAACCAGCAGATGGACGACCATTACTTCGGAAGCATTCCTGAGCGTGTGGCCGCATTCATGCGCGAACTGGAGATCGTGGCACTCGAACTGGGCATTCCCTGCAAGACAAGGCACAACGAGGTGGCGCCCAACCAGTTTGAGCTCGCTCCTGTATTCGAGGATACCAACCTTGCCGTCGACCATAACATGCTGCTCATGTCGGTCATGAAACGTGTGGCACGCAAACATGGTTTCCGCGTGTTGCTTCATGAGAAACCCTTCGCTGGAATCAACGGCAGCGGAAAGCACAACAACTGGAGCCTGTCCACCGACAATGGGGTGCTCCTCCATGCGCCAGGCAAAACCGCCGAGCAGAACCTGCGGTTCGCCACCTTCATCGTAGAGACACTCATGGGCGTCTACAGGCACAACGGTCTGCTCAAGGCCAGCATCATGTCGGCCACCAACGCCCACCGACTGGGGGCCAACGAGGCACCGCCTGCCATCATCTCGTCGTTCCTCGGAAAACAGCTCACCGAACTCCTCGACCATATCGAGAAGGCCGACCGCGACAACCTCTTGGTGATGGACGGCAAGCAGGGTATGAAGATGGATATCCCGGAGATTCCCGAACTGCTCATCGACAATACCGACCGCAACCGCACGTCGCCCTTCGCCTTCACCGGAAACCGGTTCGAGTTCCGTGCCGTGGGCAGCGAGGCCAACTGTGCCTCGGCGATGATTGCCCTCAACAGTGCCGTGGCCGAGGCGCTCATGTCGTTCAAGAAAAGGGTGGATGCCCGTATCCCCGAATTCGCCAAAAAACTGGAGGGCACGGGGCACAACGCTACCTACCACGCCATCATCGACGTGCTCCGCGACGATATCAAGACCTGCAAGCCCATCCGCTTCGACGGCAACGGGTATAGTGACGAGTGGGTGATAGAGGCCGAAAAGCGTGGTCTCGACGTCGAGAAGTCGTGTCCGAAGATCTTCGACCGGTACCTCGATGAGGAGAGCATACAGATGTTTGAGCAACTGGGCGTGATGACCCGGAAGGAACTCGCTGCGCGCAACGAGGTGAAATGGGAGACCTACACCAAGAAAATACAAATCGAGGCGCGAGTGCTCGGCGACCTCTCCATGAACCACATCATTCCGGTGGCTACACGCTATCAGTCGCAGCTCCTCGTCAATGTGCAGAACATGGCGGCCATCTTCTCGCCCGAGAAGACCAAGCAACTCTCCGCACGCAACATCAAGCTGATCGAGGAGATTGCTGAGCGCACCTCAACCATAGAGCGACAGGTAGATGAACTGGTCAACGCAAGGAGAATGGCTAACAAGATAGAGAACGAACGAGAGAAGGCCATTGCTTACCATGACTCAGTGGAGCCAAAACTCGACGATATCCGCTACCAGATCGACAAGCTGGAACTGATTGTCGACGATAGTTGCTGGCCATTGCCAAAATATCGCGAACTGCTGTTTATTAGGTAGCTCAACTGTCGCAGTTGAGAGGAGTTCAGAAGTTACAGAAGTTCAGGAGTTCAGACATTACCACAGCAAACAACCGTTGAGCCTAGCGAGGTGAATTCGGACTATTGTCTGAACTCCTGCAACTCCTGAACTTCTGAACTACATGAAGTTGAGCGAATGCGAAACTTCAATGAGGTAATACTTAGCCTATTTTCCTATTTTTCGATGTAATGTAGTGCCCGCCGCTGTGATAGCGGCGGGCATCACTGGCTAAAACCGTATGGTTATGCAATAAACCCACTTTTTTTATGCGGTTTCCGCCGTTCTATTTAAAAATCTCTAAAAAACTTGTCCACTTCATTTAATTTACCGACATTTGCACGCTGAAAACGGAGAATCATGTTTCATCCGGATTTTTGAAACTCAAATTAGTCTTAAACAGCAGGATGCAAAACCTATTTATCCTTTGTGCGGCATTCCTCCTTTTCTCAATGGGAGCGAAGGCCGACAATGAGAGGACGAAGGACCCCGAAAACCCGGTCGACTCTCAGTTTGTGTGGCAAAAAAGTCTCGATGAGGTGGTGGTGACCGGACAGGGAGGCGCCGTATCGAAAAGAAGGCTCTCCTCGAATATCACCAAACTCTCGGCCGATGACCTGAAACTCTTTCCTACCGACCGCATCGACCAGATGCTGCAAAATGCGGTGCCTAACATGCAAATCACGCTTACCACCGGCCAGCCTGGCACCACCTCCATCATCAAATCGCGTGGTATTTCCTCTGCCTTTACCAATTCCACCCCCGTCATCTATGTGGATGGCGTGAGGGTCGATAACCTCAATACGGGTTCGTCACTCTTCAATGTGATGAACAATGCCTATGGCAACATCAACGGACAGACTGCGGCATCGAGCGCGGTGGGCGACATCCCCATGGAGAACATCGACCATATCGAGTATGTGCCTGGTGGGGCGGCAACCACACTGTATGGCTCCGATGCGGCCAATGGCGTAATCCAGATATTTACGAAGAACCACGGTTCGGGACGCTTCAACGCGTCGTTCACCACGCAGGTGGGCATCGACGTGGCCAACTCGCAGTTCTATCATTTCAACCGCACAAAGGAACTGCTTCACCAGACGGGCTTCCAGCAGAAGTATGGCCTGACGTTCTCGGGCGGTACGGAGCAATTAGGCTACTCGTTCGGCGCCAGCATGAGCCAGAATACGGGCACCATCATCCATGATGGCAATGAGCAGAAGAAATACGATATTCGTTTCGGCTCTTCCGTGAAACTCAACTCCATGCTCAAATACACCAACTCCTTCGGTTTCGTGGCCGAGGACTACAAGCGCAACCGCAATGGCAACCAGGGCTACTATACCGGATTGTGGTTCGCCGAGGGTGCGGCGGCTGCCAATTTCACCTATACGGCAGCCGATGGGTCGCAGCGCAACTTCCCAGCCGATATCGATGCGGCTTCGGCCTATGAGTTTGAGCAGATGAAGGCGTTTGTGTCGCAGGCCGAGGCCATGCAAGACCATAAGGAGGAAATCAAGCGGTTCCAGACCTCTCAGCAACTGGAGTTCACACCGATAAGAAACCTCACCTTCCATGCCACGCTTGGCGTCGACTACCGCTACAATACCGACAAATTGGTGGAGACCAACCGCTACCTCATCCATACTCAGATGAAGCCGGCGGGCACCACCGACGCGGGCAGCGTGTCGAACTACGACCGAAACTATTATGGTATAACGGGCGAGCTCAACGGACAATGGAAACTCTACCGCGACGAGTGGCTCAGCAATATCCTCACGGCGGGATTCCAGTATTTCAGCACACACGACCACCAGAGCTTCTATAAGGGACAGAACGTGCGCGACGGGGCGCGCATCATGACAGGCGCGGGCACCACCAGTGCCGACGAGTGGCTGAGCTACCTCCATAACTACGGGGTGTATGTGCAGGACAATGTGGGCATCTTCAATCGTTATTACCTCGACCTCGGACTGCGTGTCGACTACAACACGGCGTTCGGCGACCAGGTGGGATGGCAGGCTTATCCCAAGATTGGCCTATCCTATATCATCTCCGACGAACCCTGGATGCGGAACCTGGTCCAGGAAGGGTGGGTCAACTCGCTCAGGCTCCTTGCCAATTATGGCGTGGCGGGCAGCTATCCTCCCGCATT
>ONSV01000121.1 GCA_900320585.1 uncultured Prevotellaceae bacterium
TCCACCCGGCAGATATAATACGACTGGTCGAGCAGTCCGCCGCTCCGTGTTTCCAGATAGGCGATGCTCTCGGGGGTGGCGAACCCCAGTTGCTGCAGGCGCAGACCATAATGATAGGCCCTCCGCGCCTTGCCAGGACGGAAGAAGGTATACACCACGCGCTGCACGAACATGGGTCGGCGGAAGCGCTTCACCACATAGGGCACACCGCCATCGTCAAACCGCTTGATGGTGTTGCGCCCCTCGTAG
Organism: uncultured Prevotellaceae bacterium; assembly: GCA_900320585.1. Classification (GTDB taxonomy): domain Bacteria; phylum Bacteroidota; class Bacteroidia; order Bacteroidales; family Bacteroidaceae; genus Prevotella. The sequence goes on from ONSV01000121.1 coordinate 250, forward strand.
AGCAAGGTGCCCTCAGCCTCGAAACGGTCGGGTATCGAGGCCATTTTCTCCGCCATGCTGCCATAGGCAGCGTTCACCTCCATCCTCATAGTTTGTTGCCTGTGAGTTTCATCTTCAGCTTGAAGAGGTTGTGCCCTATCGTGTAGTTATACAGGTTATGCCAGTCGTTCGACGACCGGCAGGGCTGTAGCGTCACCTCCTGCCGTGGCGCGTTGGGATCGAGACGGTCGCAGAGCTGGGCCACATATTCGAAGATATTATACTCGTCGAGCACCCGCCGCTTGGCCTCAGTCAGGGCAGCCGTGGCAGCCGTATAGCGGTCGGCGGCGAGCGCTGCCTCTATCGTGTCGATGGCACGCGGTGCGTCGTGGATGTCGATGGGTGTGAAGGCCTCCTGTGGGAAATAGTCCTCCAAATGGGTGCATCCGTAGTAGAACGGATAGGTCTCGGTAAGGAAACTGTCGGAAATCTTCTCCGTCCAATAGTATCGCTGCGAGGAATTCTCGATGGCGATATGGTAGCGGTAAGGAGCGAGGACATCCCATTTGTCGTCGAAAGGACGGAACCCACGTCCGAACACATCCAGACGGTCGCCGAAATGGGCTTTCAGTGCTTCGACGAAACGGATGCGGTCGAGATGTCCGCGGGTGAACGCCTTGTTGCTGGTAATCACGGAGATGAGTTTCTCCTTCGGGGGCGTGGGTGCCGCTTTCAGCTGGTCGTAGTCAAGGCTATAGGCGCATTTGCCGTCTTTCTCGGTATAGGCCACGAACCACGGCAACATAGCCGGACCATAGTGCACGTTGGGGTGCTTCGTGCCCTCCTGGCAGGTGCACACCATACCGAACTGCCGCAGGTAGCGTTTCGGGTAAACCAGCACCGACTTGGGTTCGGTGGCCAGCATGATGGTGTTCTGGGGTGCCACGTGAAACATTTGGGGTTGGCGCAGACCTTTTCCTTGCACCACCACGAAATCAGGGTCGTCGATATCCTCCTCCACGAAAAACTGATACCTGCCGTCGAGCGACACCAACTGGTGCCCCTTGCTCTGCCGGTGGTATATCGTTCCCAGTTCCGCCCGATAGGGTATGAGTCTCACTTTTATCATACTATCTTTCTGCTTACCTTCTTTTCTTTTTGCAAAAGTAGTGCAAGGTGAGCGAAAAGCAAAACAAATCGCAGATTTTTTGCTTTTCTGAACCGCAGCCTACTTTCGCCGCGAAGCGGCAAAAGTACGATTAAGTGAGAGAAATGCCAAATATATTTGAGCATTTTCGAACGGGAGTACCTTCGCCACATCATTGCAAAAGCAATGCAAACCTTGTGAAAAGCCAAACAAAACACGAAGTTTTTGCTTGTCTCATCTTTTTTGCCTAATTTTGTGGTCTGAAAGAACAAACTGCCCTGAGATGGAAGCACTGCTGCACTACTGCTGGAAACACAAACTCTTTCCGCTCCGAGCCCTCGAAACCACCGACCACCGGCCGGTGGAGGTCATCGACCCCGGACTGCACAACCGCCATGCCGGTCCCGACTTCTTCAACGCCAAGGTGCGCATCGACGGCACACTTTGGGTGGGCAATGTCGAGATACACGACAAGGCGAGCGACTGGTTCCTCCACGGTCACGACCGCGACACGGCCTACGACAATGTGGTGCTGCACATCTGTGGCGTGGCCGACACCACGGTGAAAACCAGCAACGGGCTCGAACCACCGCAGATGCTCCTCTCCGTGCCCGACCATGTGGCCACCCATTACGACGAACTCATCACCACCGACCACTATCCTCCCTGCTACCGCATCATCCCCGAACTCTCACGGCTCGTGGTGCACAGTTGGATGAGTGCCCTGCAGACTGAACGGCTGGAGCAGAAGACCGAGGCCATCAAGGAGCGCGTGAGACGCTGCGACGGGTCGTGGGAGGACGGCTACTTCGTGACGCTCGCCCGCAACTATGGTTTTGGCGTCAACGGCGACGCCTTCGAGGAGTGGGCCAGGAGCATACCCCTGCATGCCGTCGACCATCACCGCGACGACCTCTTCCAGATAGAGGCCATCTTCATGGGACAGGCCGGACTGCTCGCCGAAGAGAGCCTTCCCGAGCGCTACCGCGAGGCGGCACTCAGCGAGGGCTACTTCACCCGCCTGCGCAACGAATACCTCTATCTCGCCCACAAATTCGGACTGAGGCCCATCGCCCACACACGGTGGAAATGCCTGCGCAGGAGGCCACAGAACTTCCCTTATATCCGAATAGCACAGCTCGCCCAACTCTACTACGCGCACCAGGCCGGCCTGAGCCAACTCGTGGAGTGTACCACCGTGAAGCAGATGGAGGAGCGACTGTCGTCGAACGTGTCACCCTACTGGGAAACCCACTATGTGTTTGGCCATCCGAGCGAGAAGAGAGAGAAGAAACTCTCGGCGGCCTCACTCCAGGTCATCATCATCAATACCGTCATCCCCCTGCTCTTCGCCTATGGCCGTTACAAGGGCGATGACAACCTCTGCGACCGCGCCTTCGACCTGCTCGACCAACTGAAGGCCGAGGACAACCATATCGTGCGGATGTGGCGCGAGTGCGGACTCAAGGTTGAGAATGCCGGCGACAGCCAGGCCCTCATCCAACTCAAGAAGCAATACTGCGACCGTAAGGACTGCCTGCATTGCCGCATCGGTTTCGAATATATGCGCAAGCCACGGCCCTGACCGTCATCCAACAACACCTATTTCCCGACAATGGACTATATCTTTGAGACGCGCATGGAAGTGCGCGATTACGAATGCGACATCGAAGGCATCGTCAACAATGCCAACTACATGCACTATATCGAGCACACCCGTCACCTCTTCCTGAAGCAGCGCGGACTGAGTTTCTCGCAGATGCACGAGAAGGGCTTCGACGCCGTGGTGGCCAGGGTGAGCATGCAGTTCAAGGTACCCCTGCGCTGCGACGACGAGTTCATCTCACGCCTCGCCCTCTCCAAGGAGGGTATACGCTATGTGTTCCACCAAGACCTATTCAAGACCAACGGCCAACTCGCCTTCCGCAGCAAGGTGGAGCTGGTGTGCCTGGTGAACGGGCGCCTCGGCCAGTGCGAGGAATACGACAGGGCTTTAGGGGTTTGAGATTTGAGAATGGGGATTTAAACCTCAAACCTCAAATCTCAAACCTCAAATCTCAAACCCCAAATCTCAAACCAAATGACCTATAACGACGAGAGAGAGACCCTTTGCGCCATGGCGCTCGCCAAACTGGGCTACTACAACCTGGCGGCCGTCCACCATCTCTACCAGATGATGGGCAGTGCCACCGAGGTGGTGGACCACAGCAAGGACATCACCGAGGTGATGCCCGATGCCTCGCCACGGCTCAAGGAGATGCTCAGCGACACCGACGTGATGCTGCGGCGGGCAGAAGAGGAGATGGAGTTTGTGAACAAATACCAGGTTAGGGTGCTCCACATCGGCCATCCCGACTACCCCCAACGGCTGCGTGAATGCGACGATGCCCCACTCGTACTCTACTATCGGGGCACGGCCGACCTCAACCCCTCCCGCGTGATCAATATCGTGGGCACACGGCGCTGCACTCCCTATGGCGAGGACCTCATCAGGCGGTTCATCACCGACCTGCGGCAGTGGTGCCCGCAGGTGCTCGTGGTGAGCGGACTGGCCTACGGCGTCGACATCTGTGCCCACCGCCAGGCCCTTGAGCAGGGTTACGAGACCGTTGGCGTACTCGCCCATGGCCTCGACGACCTCTACCCCAGCCGTCACCGCGCCACCGCCAAACAGATGATTGGCCAGGGCGGACTCCTCACCGAGTTCATGACACATACCAATGCCGACAAGGTCAACTTCGTGCGCCGCAACCGCATCGTGGCGGGCATGAGCGACGCCTGCATACTGGTGGAGTCGGCAGCCCATGGCGGCGGTCTCATCACCGCCGATATCTCACGTGGCTACAGCCGCGATGTGTTCGCCTTCCCTGGGCGGGTGGGCGACACCTATTCGGAGGGCTGCAACAACCTGATACGCGACAATGGCGCCATGCTCATCACCGGTGCCCACGACTTCGTGCGGCAGATGGGATGGGAGAACGACGCCATCCTCACTACGGCCCACCAACAGGGCATCGAACGGCAACTCTTCCCCGACCTCTCGCCCGACGAGCAGGCCGTGGTCGACACGCTGCAGAAGAACAACGACCTGCAGGTGAACATGCTCGCCACACAGTCGGGCGTGCCCCTCTCGCGCCTCACCTCCGTGCTCTTCGAACTCGAGATGAAAGGCGTGGTGCGCACCCTCGCCGGCGGCATCTACCACCTCTACCATATATCCTGAGCATATGCAGATAGGCAATATATCCTTCGCTCCACAACCCGTGTTCCTGGCACCCATGGAGGATGTCACCGACATAGGCTTCCGGCTGCTGTGCAAGCGGTTCGGCGCCTCGATGGTCTATACCGAGTTCGTGAGCGCCGAGGCCCTGGTGCGGTCGGTGAAGAGCACCATCAGCAAACTCACCATCCGTGATGAGGAGCGGCCCGTGGGCATACAGATCTACGGCCGCGGCATCGAGGCGATGGTTGAGGCCGCACGCATCGTCGAGGAGGTGCACCCCGACATCATCGACCTCAACTTCGGCTGTCCGGTGAAGAAAGTGGCGGGAAAAGGGGCCGGAGCGGGCATGCTCCGCAACATCCCCCTCATGCTCGACATCACACGCGAGGTGGTGAAGGCGGTGAAGGTGCCCGTGACGGTGAAAACCCGACTGGGATGGGACAAGGAGAACATCATCATCGGCCAACTGGCCGAGCAACTGCAAGACTGCGGCATCAGCGCGCTCACCATCCATGGGCGCACCCGCTCGCAGATGTACACCGGCGAGGCCGATTGGACGATGATAGGCGAGGTGAAGCGCAACCCGCACATCCATATACCCATCATCGGCAATGGTGACATCACCTCGCCCGAAGAGGCCAAAAGGGCCTTCGACGACTATGGCGTGGATGCCGTGATGGTGGGCCGCGCCACCTTCGGCCGACCCTGGATATTCAAGGAGATCAGGACATTCCTCGATGGTGGACAGCCCGACCCCGCCATGGACTTCTCATGGAAACTCGACGTGCTCATCGAGCAACTGCGCATCAACGTGGAGCGCATCGACGAGTACCGGGGCATCCTGCACACCCGCCGCCACCTGGCAGCCAGTCCCATCTTCAAGGGCATACCCAACTTCCGCTCCACGCGCATCGCCATCCTGCGCGCCGAGCGCATGGACGAACTGCTCACCATCCTCGAGGAGGTGAGAAGCCAACTCGGCTGAATCCGGAAAACCGGCACTCCGGGACTACTCTCCCGGCTCATAGAGATGGAACATCCGCTCCATCATCTGCCATTTCTCGTCAGAGGTGGCATCCTGCCGGCACTGCTGGTATTCGGCCATGCTCTCCTCCCACTCCTGCTGTCGCGGCAGGGTGGCCAGACGGGCCATCGCCTGCTGCCAGTCGAAGTCGAGCGGAGTCTCCACAATCATCACCAGACGGGTGCCGAGGATATAGATATCCATATCGAGAATGCCCACCTGGCGGATGCCATCCATAATCTCGGGCCATGCCTCGCCACTGCTGTGGCGACGGCGGTAGGCGGCTATCAACTCGGGGTTGTCTCTCAGGTCCATGGTCTGGACATAGCGCTTCACGGACTGTCCGTAAGGCTTCACACGGTATCCTTTTGCTTCCATGGCCCAAAGATATATAAAAAAATCAACTTTTGCAAGTTGAGAGAAGTTGAGCGAATGCGAAACTGAAATAAAAAAACAGGTCAACGACAATAGAAAAAATGAGAAAAATCATACTGCAGAACGGTGAGCGGGCAGAGCGGCCCTGTGTGGCCACCCTCGGCTTCTTCGACGGCGTGCACCGGGGACACCAGCACCTCATCCATCAGGTGACGGAGGCAGCCCTCCGCCTCGGCCTCGATGCCACGGTCGTCACCTTCGACGTCCATCCCCGGCAGGCACTGCAAGAGGGATTCCAGCCCCGGTTGCTCAACACCTACGACGAGCGGCTCATCCGTCTGGCCACCACAGGGGCCGACAACTGCGCCATCCTGCATTTCGACCATGCCATGGCCTCGCTCTCGGCACGGGAGTTCATGGAGAAGGTGCTGCGCGACCAACTGGGCGTACGACAACTCATCCTGGGCTACGACAACCGCTTCGGGCACGACCGCTCCGAGGGGTTCGACGACTATGTGCGCTACGGACGCGAACTGGGCATCGAGGTGGTGCGCAGCGACGTCTTCCTCGTCGACGGGCAACCCGTGAGCAGCTCTGCCATCAGGAAGGTGCTGGCCGAGGGCGACGTAGAGAAGGCCTACACGCTGTTAGGCTACCGCTACCCGTTGGTGGGAACGGTGGTGGAGGGATTCCAGCAAGGACGACGCCTGGGATTCCCCACGGCCAACATCAACCTCCCCGGTGAGGGCAAGATTGTGCCTGCCCCGGGTGTCTATGCCGTAGGAGCCCGTGTAGAGCACAGCATGGAGATGAAGCGTGCGGTGATGAACATCGGCAGCCGTCCCACCTTCGATGGTCACCAGACCACGATAGAGACGCATATCATCAACTACGACGCCGACCTCTATGGCGAGCGGTTGGTGGTGAATTTCGCCCACCGGCTGCGCGACGAGCGCCATTTCGCCTCGCCTGGTGAACTGGCCCTGCAGATGAGGGAGGATGTGAGAAAGGCATTGGAATTGTTTGAGAAAGATTTGGAATTATGAGAAACAGGATTATCGACGCTTTCCTATATCTGTTCGTCTTCATCGCGATACAGTTTGTGGTCACCTATGCCGTGCTCTTCGCATGGCTCGCTGTCCATGGCAAGGGGATTGCCCAACTGGGCAAGGGGTTCGCCAACGGCTCCCTGCAGGTGACGGCACCCATGTTCATCGTCATCAGTGCCATCTACAGCGTCATCACCCTCATCATCTTCCTATGGCGAAAATGGAGCGTGGTGTCGCCCCACTACCTGCGCACCCGACCGTTCAGCGTGCTCCTGTGGGCGGCCATAGCGGCACTGGGAACCATCATCCCCTCGGAGGTGTTCCTCGAACTGGTACCCCTGCCCGACGACAACAGTCGACTGATGGGCGAGATATTGTCGAACCGCTGGGGATACCTGAGCATCTGCATCTTCGCCCCACTGGTAGAGGAACTGGTGTTCAGGGGGGCTATCCTGCGTGCATTGCTCCAAGGCACAAGCCGCCACTGGGTGGCCATCGTGATGTCGGCCCTGCTCTTCGCCCTCATCCACATGAACCCTGCCCAGATGCCCCACGCCTTCTGCCTGGGCCTGCTCCTAGGATGGATGTACTACCGCACCCGCAGCATCATCCCTGGTATCATGGTGCACTGGGTGAACAACACCGTGGCCTATGCCCTCTACAACATCATACCCAATGCCGATGACATGCGCATCATCGACCTCTACAATGGCGACTACGTCCGCGTGGCCCTCTCGGTGGGCTTCTCACTACTTATCCTCGTTCCCGCCATCTTCCAACTGAACCAGCGGATGAAGAAAGCAGTGTAAGCACATCTTCCAAAAAAATTTCCCAAATTGGTCATGGGACAGTTGAAGTCATGATGCAAAAGAGCATAAAAGAAATCACTCCTACAGGCGTGCCTGCAGGAGTGATTTCCTTTATAGATTCGATGTAGAATACATCTGTTTAGTCTTCCCAAAGCTTTTTGTTGGAAGAAACAAACTGATTCTCATCATTGTCGAAGATACCAGCATTTGTAGCGTCCTCTCCATATCCTTCGCCGTTATTAACACCACCAACCGAACCGGCCATGATAACTTGGTTCAATACACCAATTTCTACTACTGTGGAAGGTTGAATATATTTTTTCATTTTTAA